>CALCWU010000211.1 GCA_937905855.1 uncultured Mollicutes bacterium | reverse complement strand
TGCATTTCTAAGTTAATTTTCTAAAAATAATTATTAATAACAACAAAAAAACAAGAAATTCATATTACAGATTTCTTGTTTTAGAAAATTAACTAATTATTACATTTTTCTTTTTTTGTTTTTTCGCAACTTTTTGATTAAATATAGATTGAATATTTTATAAAATAGGTCTTAAATAATAGCCACGAGTTTGGGTATTTGAATCAAATTCTTTGTCTTTCAATGCACCATTTAATTTGTTTTTGAAGATATTAACTATTCGTTTTACCTCTTCTTTATTCTCAATGGTAAAATCCATTCTTATTTTAGAAGCATATTTTTTTATATAATCAATCTCATCTACTAAATTTAGAGCCTTTTCATTTAAAATATGGGTTATACAATTATTATGTGTTAAATAAAATGAGCCATAATTGTCTTTAAGCATATATGTATTCTCTTTACATGCGCCACATTGATTGAATTTTTTTAGAGGACAATATTTCATAGTCATTAAATTTTGATGACCATAGCAAACAAATTCAATTGGTGCATCAAAATGGTATTTATTTTTAAATCCTATAGCTATTTCACTTAATAGCTGCTTATCTGTTTCTAATGAAAGACAGACACTATTGCAGCCTACTTTTAATAAATCATATAACGCTTCACTATTTAAGGTGTTAAAGCTATAATCAGCTGTGATTTTTTTATCATTATAATAACTAATTGCACCATAATTTCCAGCTAAAATATAGTCTTCCTTAATATCTTGATACGAAGCATTAACATAAGGGATATAATTATCATAATAAATTGTTTTTATTCTCATTTCCTTTAGAGTATTATATTGTTCTAAGGTTTGGCATTTAGCAACAAGTTCAACTGCTGATTCACTAGGTTTAATTAAATCTATTTTTTCTTCAGTAATAGCTTTAATATTTCTTACATTTTGATAATAATCTAGTATCTGATTTATAAGATTTCTTCTTGTTTCATTTATTTCTTTAATTGGCATAAAACAATCATCGCTTAAATTAAACTCGAGCTTTTTTAAATAAAATGGTGTATCAACCAGTTTATTTAATTGTTTAAATAAAGTATCATAGGTAATTGCTTGCTTTTGAGCCTCTAAAATAATTTGATTTGATTTAGAAGTAAACGATTTATTTCCTATTCTTGTTTTTAGAATTAAGAAATCATTAGCGTGACCATAAGCACTAATAGTTATTGGCATTTTCATCGAATCAGTAATTGTTAAATCAATTGATGAATCTACCATTTTATAAATTTTTGTTCCTTCATTGTAATTTTTATAAATTAAAACATAAGCATTTTTACTTGCCTCTTTAATCTCTTGGAGCTTAGAATTATACATTTTATCAATTGTAAAATAATAATCATCATCGCCTTCAATACGAATTCTATCATTAACATTTAAACTTCTATTTAATATTAATTCAGTCAATTTACCATTCTTTGAGCCAATTTTACCAATAAATGCACCCTCATTAGATTTTTTTCCTTCATCAACAATTTTGCCATTATCTTCATTAAAGACAAAACCCTTTGTATAATTTCTATGAAAAACTGTATCTAGCTTTGCAGGATTATAGGATGTATTATCTAATTTTTTTCTAAGCTCACCTGTTACAATTTTAACATATTCAGGAGATTTCATTCTTCCTTCAATTTTTAAAGAATCAACATTAGCATTTATAAAATCCTTAAAATTATTTGCTGTATTTAAATCACGCATTGATAAATGAAATCCTGGACCAGCTAACAATTCACCATTTTTAAATATTTGATATTCTCTACGACAATTTTGAGCACATCTACCACGATTTCCAGATCTTAGTGATAATAATGATGAAAACAAGCAGCCACCACTATAGCTTACACATAATGCACCATAGGCAAAGACCTCAAGAGGCATAGTGGAATTCTTTTTAATGCTTTTGATACTTTCAATAGAATTTTCTCTAGCAATTACACATCTTTTTGCCTTCAGCTTGTCAAAAAATAAAACATCGTTTAAATCCTTAACACCACACTGTGTAGAAATATGAGCTTCCATTTCACTTAAATTATTGATTACGTAATTAATCATTGCAAAATCAGCGAGAATTACGCCATCAACACCAAGTTCATATAATGTATTTAAATATTTTTTACATTCATCTAGTTCATTTTCTTTTAAAATTGTATTAACAGTTACATATATTTTTTTGTTTAAAGGATGGGCTAATCTTAAGGCTTCCTTTAATTCATCTAATGTTAAATTATATAAAAGTTCGCCACCAATAGCCATAGAA
>CALCWU010000210.1 GCA_937905855.1 uncultured Mollicutes bacterium | reverse complement strand
TGTTATCTATCAAATTATATGAGGCTCAAATATGCAAATTAAAATAGCTGTTAATAGACATAAAAAAAAGCTTAATCAAATTATTTAAGGTTGATTAAGCTTTTTATTTTAGCTATTTAAATACATTTATTTTTTTAAATCTCGATTTCATCAATTGCTTCCATCATTGTAGTATCATTGATTATATCTATTTTTTTGTTTTCCATTAATAATAATGCTTTGTCCATTATTTGATTTATAATTCGTGGAACACCATTTGATTTTCCTATTATCAAATTATAAGCTTCATTAGATAGTATTGGTTTATTTGCCCCTGCAATTGCTAGTTTACTATCAATATAGGTTTTTGATTCATCTTTATCCATTGGCTCAAAATTGTAGTTCATAGAGATTCTTTGCTTTAAGGCTTCATTTGCCTTTCTATTTAAATTGTCTCTAATTGTCATTTGACCTATTAATAATAAGATATATGGCTCTTTAGAATCCATATCAAAATTCAATAATATTTTTAAATCATTTAATACTGAGGCTGGCAAATAATTAGCCTCATCTAGTATTATTACTGGAGTAATCCTTTTTTCAATAGATAACCTTTTTATTTCTGCTTGAATATTGTTTAAATTCTTTCTTTTAGAGTGATATTCATCTAATCCTAATTGATTACATATTTCTCTATAAAACTCATGAACTGATACTGTTGAATGGGAAATATAGATTACTTTGTAGAGATTAGTATTTAGACCTCTTGACCAATGGCGTATTGTAGTAGATTTTCCTAGCCCAGGCTCGCCAGTAATTAATCCAATGCCTTTGGTCTCCTCTAAATGTCTAAGCCTAAATAATAGTTGTTTTGTATTATATAGCTCAATTTTTTCGTCATTATCATTTTTTACAAATGGATTTCTTTCTATACCATATTTCAATAAATAATTCATTGCTGTGCCTCCGTATTAAATACTGGTTGTTTTCGCTTTATCTTTGAATTTGCTTTTTTATCTAGTAGCTCAATTTTATTTAATTCTCCATCTGAGTCAACTACATAACAGCTTTTATAATCGTTAGAATATCTTATCTTAACTTGCTTGTTGCTATATTTTTGTGGTACTTCAAATTCTATATTATCAATTTGAATGACACAATCGCTACTTACTTTTCTTTCAATTTCTAATAAAAATGATTTATCGATAAATTCTTTATCCAGTTGCTTTATTTCTTCACCTGAATTGAAAAATCTTTCAATTGGAGTCTTACCATCTAATTGTGAATGAATAGTATTATTATATTCATTCACATATTTCAATAATTCACCCTTAAATTCTTCAATTGTTGTTTTTCCTGTTAAATGAAAATTGGCCATAAAATGATCCTTCATTGTTCTAAACCAACGCTCAATTTTAGCTTTTCCTTGGCCATAATAAGGCTTATTATGATATAAACCTATTCCTACTCTTGCTGCTAAAAGTTCTAATTGATTATTCTTATATGGAGCACCATTATCTAGATTTAATACTTTTGGTTTGCCATATTTACTTACTGCTGTTTTTAAAACACTTAAAAAATTTCTATAATTATCATTGAAAAACACATCACATCCTACTATCATTCTTGAGGCATCATCTATAATACCCACTATAAATAATCGCTTTTTCTCATTACCTACATTAAGCTTAAAAGAATATGTTGTGTCACAACACCATATGTCATTAATATGACAGGCTTCATATCTTTTCATTTCAGAATGATTTATGATGCTTTTATCCTTTTTTAGCCTTGATACATACCTTGTAATTGTTGCTTGACTTACATCTGATGCTGTAATATAATGATTTTCAATTAATTCACTATATATTACTGTTGCTGGCATTCTCGGATGATTTTCCACATAATGATTAATAACTGTCATTATATCATCATCTAGCTTTCTAACCCTGCCTTTATCATTTCTCCCTTTAGGCTTTAGTGCTTCAAACCCATATTTTATATAGTCATAATACCATCTTTCTATTGTTTTTTCATTGACTTTTACCTTATTTCCATTTGGATCAATCCATTCGATTTCACTTTTGGCTTTAAAATAAGCGTCTTTACTATCATATTGATTGATTCCTGTAATTAATTCTGATATGATTCCATATCTGAATAGTGCTATTTTGTTTTTTTCATCATTTGTCATTGTCTTTTCCTCCTTGACAATGACATTATATTTTATTTTTGCTTAATATGTTAGGTATGGTTATGTGGATTTAGCTTATATAAAAATATTTCCCTCTATGAATTTGCATAACACACATTCTAAAGGCTTGACTACATCGCTTTACCAATTCGCTTATACTATGCTTAAAAGTAAGCATTATACTATTTAGCATTGGTAGCCATTTCTTTTTAATTTTATGAATTGTTTTATATAAATTATCATCAGTATCAACACTATTTGATAATATTAATTCAATCATATTTGTGATTGGTTCATGTAAGTAAGGAATAACAAAATCAGGTAATACTGCATGCGTATGACCACATATTTTACAACGAACTCTAAGGATTCTAATATAATATTTTTTACCAGATATATTTATATATCTCTTGTAATAACCATGACGTTCCATATCTGATGAGTTACAATTAGGGCATTTAATAGTTTTAACTTCCAAATTTGCAATAAAATCATTATAATTATTAATTTTAGTATTGAAATTTTCCATTTTAAATGTTAACATATTCTTGCCTCGTAAGGTAATAGTTGAAGGAATCGGCCAAGATTGTAATTCAACTATTTTTTTTATTCTTATTATAAACAAAATTGGGAATAAGCTCAAATGCTTTGACTTAGATTTAGTCAAATTATTATAGCTTATTCCCTTAATTATTTTGATCTATTTTATTTCTATTCTTATTATTTAATTTGCTATTCAACA
>CALCWU010000209.1 GCA_937905855.1 uncultured Mollicutes bacterium | reverse complement strand
AAACACTATAACCATTTTTACGACAAAATGGTTCAATTATTCCACCAATATCACCAAGTCTAGAATAAGGCTTAAGCTCCTTGACGCATAAGTCCAAGGCTTCTTTAGTAACCTCAACTAAACGACGAGCCTCAGGACGTACATTTCCAATCATAAACATTCTTGATGCATCTGCATAATAACCATTTAAAATAGTAGTTACATCAACATTTATAATGTCTCCATCCTTTAAAACTACATCCTTTGATGGTATTCCATGACATACCTCATCATTTATTGAAGTACATACACTTTTAGGAAATCCCTCAAAATTTAATGGTGCTGGTATTCCTCCAAGCTCAATTGTTTTATTATGAACAATTGTATTAATATCTTCAGTAGTCATTCCAGCTTTGATATGCTTACTAACCTCGTCTAAAACTAGATTATTAGCAATTCCTGCTTTACGAATTCCTTCAATTTGTTCATCATTTTTAATCATATTCCAAGTTGGAGTTTGAATTCCTTTTTTATGATACTTAACTGTTTCAGCTGCAAATTCACTGAAGCTAAGTGTATTATTTGACATATAATATCATCTTCCATTTCCTTACATATTATAGCAAATTTACAGCCTAATTCCAAGCATATTAAAACAAAATCGCTAAAAACCGCTTTAAAAGTTTACTTATCAGTTAATTTATGATAAAATTATGCTAATAGGTAGGTGATTTTTTTGAAGGTTTTAAAATCAGCTGAGGATTATTTAGAAAGAATTCTAATGCTAACAGAGAAGCATGGCCGAGTACGTTCAATAGATATTGCAATTGATATGGATTTTTCTAAACCATCTATAAGCGTTGCTATGAAAAATCTAAGAGAACAAAATCTTATAACAATTGACAATAACGGAAACATTATGCTAACCGAAGAAGGCGAAAAAATAGCTAGAGATGTTTATGATAGACACTGCTCAATAATGAATTTTTTTATAGAAATTGGTGTTTCAAAGGATATTGCTGAGGAAGATGCATGTAAAATTGAGCATGATATATCTAAAGAAAGTATAACTGCCATTAAGAAGCTATTAAAAAAACTTAAAGCTGAAAAAAAGGACTAATATGTCCTTTTTTATTATATTTAATTCTTTGTATTTTTCAAAAATTCATCTCTTGGAACTGGCTTTGCGTAATAATAACCTTGAATATAATCGCATTCACATTTTTTCAAGAAATTTAACATTTTTTCATCCTCAATACCCTCAGCGACAACCTTTTTGTTCAATTTATGTGCTAAGGATATTAATGTCCTAACAACAATCATATCATTCTTATCAAAAGTTTTTTTACCATAAAAGAAGCTTCTATCAAGCTTAATAATATCAAAATCAAAATTAGTAAGCATAGATAATGATGAATATCCTGTTCCAAAATCATCGATGGAGCATTTGCAACCCATTTTATGAATCTCATTTATAACATCATTTAATGTACCTTCGTTTTCCATTACCATTGATTCAGTAAGTTCAAATTCAATTAAATTAGCAGGAACATTAGTTTTATCAAGAATTTCCTCAAAATCAAGTAAAAAATTTTCCTTCAACAAATGCTTTCTTGATAAATTAACGCTTACAGGTAGAGGATTAAGGCCTTTATCCAAATCTGCTCTTAAATCATTACATACCGTTTCAAATACATAAAGATCTAGAGTTGTAATAAATCCATTCTTTTCAAATAAAGGAATAAACTTATAAGGTGGAATAATTTGACCATTATCATCCTTCCACCTAACAAGTGCCTCTGAAGAATTCCATATATCGTTAATGATATCACGTTTAGCTTGATAATAAACAATAAAATTATGATTTCTAACATTGGCCTCTGCCTTTTGCTCAAGTTCACTTGACGATAATTCGTTAATATACATTTGACTATTATAATAAACAATAGGTGTCATTAAATAATTATGTTTAGCTTCATTT
>CALCWU010000208.1 GCA_937905855.1 uncultured Mollicutes bacterium | reverse complement strand
GATAATTCTTTAAAATTTCATATTAGTAATGCTAAAAATCATGGCGTTACTAAGGAAGAAATGGTTGAGATTATTACGCATTTAGCTTTTTATGTTGGTTGGCCAAATGCGTGGGCTGTATTTCCTTTAGTTAGAGAGGTTTATAGCGATGATAAGGTATTAAATTCAAGTGATTCCTTATTTGGCCTTGGTGAAGAAAATAAAGCCTATGCAAAATATTTTATTGGTAAGTCTTATTTAAAGCCTTTAAATGTTGATGGTGTAAAGGTAGTTAATGTTACCTTTGAGCCTGGTTGTAGAAATAATTGGCATATTCATAATGGTGGTGGTCAAATCTTATTATGTACTGATGGAGAAGGCTATTACGAAGAAGAAGGAAGCAAAGCAAGAAAGCTAAAGCCTGGAGATGTAGTATATATTGCTCCGGGAGTAAAGCACTGGCATGGTGCTACTTGGGATTCTTGGTTTACTCATATTGCAATTGAGATTCCAGCTGATAACGGAAGTACCACTTGGCTTGATGCTTGTTATGATGCACATTATAATAATTTATAATGTGCTTTTTTCTTGCAGTTAGAAAAATAATATATATAATTATATATATTAAAGAGGTGAAAATAATGGATATTAAGTTTATTAAAAATGATCATTTAAAGAAAAAGCCTGATTTTAATAATCTTGGCTTTGGAAAATATTTTACTGATTATATGTTTATGGTTGATTGGTATAGTGATAAAGGCTTTTGTGATGCTAAAATAATGCCATATGGACCAATTGAATTTGATCCTGCAGCTCTTGTTTTACATTATGCTCAGGAAACATTTGAAGGCTTAAAGGCTTATAAGACAAGTGATGGTAAAGTATTATTATTCCGTCCGGAAATGAATGCTAAAAGATTTCAAAGCTCTAATGAAAGATTATGTATGCCAAAGGTTAGTGTTGATGATTTTGTAGAAGCGATTGCTAAGCTTGTTAGTATTGAACGTGAGTGGATTCCAAGTACTCGTGGTTCATCACTTTATATTAGACCATTTATGTTTGCTTATGAAGCAAAGCTTGGTGTTCATGCCTCTAATCATTACAAATTTATGATTGTTTGCTCACCTGTTAATAACTATTATAAGGAAGGCTTAAAGCCAGTAAAGATTTATGTTGAGGATAGCTTAGTAAGAGCTGTTGTTGGTGGTACAGGGTTTACTAAATGTGGTGGTAATTATGCTGCCTCTATTTTAGCTCAGGCTAATGCTGAGGCTTTAGGATTTTCTCAGGTTTTATGGCTTGATGGTGTTAATCACAAATATGTTGAAGAGGTTGGAACGATGAATGTAATGTTTGTGATTGATAATGTTATATACACATCGCCATTAAATGGTTCAATTTTGCCTGGTGTAACTCGTGATTCAATCATTACTATTTTGAAGGATAAGGATTATAAGGTGATTGAAAGAGCCTTAAGTATTGATGAATTAATTGAAAATGCTAAAAATGGTAAATTAACTGAGGCCTTTGGTACTGGTACAGCTGCCGTTATTTCACCAATAGGAACTTTAAAATATAAAAATGATGTTTTCTTTAATAATGATAATGTAGGACCTATATCACAAATGCTATATGATACATTAATTGGTATTCAACGTGGTGATATAGCTGATAAATTTAATTGGACATATGAGGTGAAATAATGATACGTTTAGCGAGTGTTAATGATATTTCTAAATTAGATAAGCTTTTATATCAGGTACATAAGGTTCATTCTGATGTTAGACCTGATTTATTTAAGGCTGGTGAAAAGAAATATAATGATAAAGAATTAGAAGCTATTATAGCTAATAATAATAAACCAATATTTGTTTATGAAGAGGATAATGAGATATTAGGCTATGCCTTTTGTGTGATTACAACTCATAATGAAAAATCACTTGTTAATTATAAGAATTTATATATAGATGATTTATGTGTTGATGAAAATACAAGAGGTAAAAAGATTGGCTTAAAACTATATGAATATGTTTTAGATTATGCTAAAAAGATTGGTTGCTATAATGTAACATTAAATGTATGGGCTGATAATAAAAATGCCTTGGAATTTTATAAGCATATAGGCATGCATATTCAAAAGATAGGAATGGAAACAATTCTTAAATAAAAGGTAGAAATACCTTTTTCTTTTGCTTAAAATAATATTTTCTAAAAAAATAGACATACGTAACCCTAAACGGTTGACAAAAAATAACCTTTTTGTTAAAATATTTGTAGAAAAAGAAAAAAGATTTGCAGGCTGCAACCAACAAATCTTTTGTGATAGATAACTATCCACAGTAGTATCTTATCATTTTCTTTTTCGATTTTCAAGAAAAGAGGATTATAAAGATTGAAAATAATAGATAAAATTATGAAAAGTTTGGTTTATCACTTAACAGATAAACCAAAACAGTATGTGCACGTTGATAAGCCAAAATCATTGCAAGATTATAGGCAAGTTCAATATAATAAATGGTGCAAAGCAAAATCTGTTTATAATGGTTCATATTTACCATCAAATCCAGACATTTTAACTAAAAGTGGAAAAAAAGGATGGTACGAAACAAAGGGAAGTAAAGATGGTAAAATAAGAAACTTTAAAAGAAAATCAAGCGGACAAACAGTGAGATATGATGGGGAAACTGATAAACAAATTGCACATTATCATTGGAATAATCCAAATCCTACAATAAGAAATTTGAAACTTCAAACAAAATATTTAGATAGGTATGGGAATCCTTGTACTGAAAGAGATGACTCGCATCATTTGGCACCTTTAGATAAGAATTGCCCTAAAAAGGCATTAAAGAGGTATTCAAAATGATAAATCGTTTAAAAAAAGAAACAGAAAATATTTTATATCAATTACATGAATCTTTTTTTATAGATTATGCAATTAAGAATAATGATTTGATTTTTAGAGTTGCAATCAATTGTGCTATTGAAAATACATTAAATATAGATTGCAAATATGGTGAAAAATATTATCTTTATGATATTATATGCTTAGATTATAAAAATCTAAAAACAAATTGTGATGACAAAGCTAAAATACAATTGAATTCAATTTTGGGATTTTCTTTTTATAAGGATGAGTATTTATTTATGATTGAAAATTTAGATGACGAAATTGATTTTACCTTTGGTTGTAGTAATATAAAATGGGTGCCTATTGTTCTTATAAATGGTGATGAGCTAGAATTAATCCAAAATACAAAATATTTTAAAATATAAATTAAAGCAAGAAAAGGGTGAAAAAATGATTAGTAATTTTGGAAAGTGTGTTAGAAAAATTAGAGATAAACAAAATGATTCTTTAAGACAAATGGCAATTAAGCTTGGTATCTCTGCAGCATTTTTGTCAGCTATGGAGGTAGGACGTAAACAAATTCCTATAGAATATGCAAAGAAGATTAAGGAGATATATGATTTATCCGAGGAAGAAGAAAACGAACTTGAGGATAGTATTTACGAAACAAATGAAAGGGTACCTTTAGAGCTAGCTGCAATGAATGAGGCTCAAAAGGATGTTTCACTTATGTTTGCTAGAAAAATTAAAACAGCTGATGAAGAATTATTAAAGAAGCTAAAGGAAGCATTATTAGATGAAAAGAACTAATCCATTAAAAATAATTGAAATTGAGTCCTACGCTAATAATTTAAGAAGTAAATTTAATGTTTCTTTAGATGAACCATTTCCTATTTTGCAGCTGTTAGAAAAATTTAGTAATGAAGGATTACTTACTGTTCAATATTTAGAGGATAATGACAAAATATTTGAGGAAAATACTCCAGCAAAATATAATCCTAGTGAAAATTATATTTATGTTAAAGAATCCGTTTTAGAGGAATTAGAAAATAATGAATTTAGAGCTAATTTTACTTTAGCGCATGAATTTTTTCATTATTTTCAATTTCAAGTATTAGATTTTAAATTTGAAGATGTTGAAAAATGTCTTACTTATGAGGACCCGGAATGGCAGGCAGACGAATTTGCTGGACAATTATTAATTCCTACAAATTATATCTTGGGAGATTGTGATGTAGATATGCTTGCTGCAAAATTTAATGTAACAAAGGAATGTGTATTAACTAGGAAGCTTTATTATGAGCGAAGACTTAAAAGAAAGCAAACACTTAATTAAAGCAAAAAAAAATGGCCACACAACGTGACCTAAAAGTTTCGCAAAAATGCTTATTTGCACTCGGTTTGCTAAATACAAGTAAATTTTAGCATTAAAAATTTAAATTGTCAATATAGAAAGAAGAGGAAAATTAATATGGAGAGTAAAAAATTAAAATTGGGATTAGATATTGGAACAAATTCAGTAGGATGGGCTTTACTTGATGAAAACAATAATCTTGTTAAAAAGAATTCATTTACCTTTTGGGGCGTTAGAATGTTTGAGGAATCTAAAGCAGCTAAGGATAGAAGAACTAATAGAAGTAGTCGTAGAAGACTTGCTAGAAGAAATGAAAGAATTAAATTAATAAGAGAAATTTTTGCACCAGAAATTGCTAAAATTGACCCAACGTTTTTTGAAAGATTAGATGATTCATTCTATAAAATTGAAGATAAAAGAAATCATAATGTTCATAATCTTTTTACAACAGGATATACTGATAAGGAATTCTTTAAAGAATATCCAACAATTTATCATTTAAGAAACACTTTAATGACTAAACATGAAAAGTTTGATATTAGAATGATTTTTTTAGCAGTTAATCAAATTATGTCACATAGAGGTAATTTTTTAACACAAGGTGATGAATTTAAAAGCTCTGATCATAATTCAATTTTATATGAAATTGATAATATAAATGAGATATTAAAGGAATTATCAAATGATTATTCTGATGATGAAGAATATGATTCAGCTTATTTTGCAGAAATTAATCTTCAAGATGATATTGCTAAGATGGATAGTATTATGCTAGGTAGAGAGGGCGTTAGTGCAAAGAAGGAAGCATTAATAAAATTGTTTGGGGTTGAAAAGAAGTCACTTGTTGGTGAAGTAATAGTTCCTTTAATAACTAGCCAAAAGATTTCTTTAAATGCTATTTCGTTGGTTAAGAGTCAAAAGCTTGAAAAATTCACTATTGAACTTTATAACGAAAACTTGGAAAATGAAATTGATGAAAAAAGAGCAGATTATCCAATGCTAAATTCGTTATTAGATTATATCCCTAACATTAAGACAATAACTGATTTTTATTATGTCTTAAAGGTTTTAGGTGAAAACAAAACAATTAGTAAAGCAATGATTAAAATTTATGATGATCATAAGATAGAATTAGGTAAGTTAAAGAACTTTGTAAGAAAATATATTCCAGAGAAATTTAATGAATGCTTCAGAAAAGTTGATGAAAAGCTTAATAATTATCCAGCCTATGTTGGTTTTAATAGTTGTGGCATGAAGATTGATCGTTTTAAGCATTGTAAGAGAGAAGATTTTTATAAATATTTAAAAGATCAAATTTTAAATAAGGTAACATGTGAAGAAGCTAAAGAAGAAAAAGAAAGATTTTTAAGCCTAATGGATGATAATGAATTCTTATTAAAACAAAATTCTGATCAAAATGGTTCATTCCCAATGCAGCTTCATTTAAAGGAACTAAAAGAAATCTTAAATAATCAAGTAGAATTTTATCCTTTCTTAAATGAGGAAAGTGATGGTTTAACTAATATTCAAAAAATTATAGAGATATTTAAATTTAAGATTCCTTATTACGTTGGACCATTAAATACAAAGAGTGATAAATCATGGGTATGCCGAAGCAATGAAAAAATTTATCCTTGGAATTTTAATAAAGTTGTCAAATTAGATGAAACAGCTGAAAAATTCATAACAAGAATGCAAAATAAATGTACTTATTTAAAAGGGGAAAATGATTATTGTGCTCCTAAATATTCATTATTATTTTCAGAATATAATTGTTTATCATTTTTAAATAAGCTAAACATTAATGGCTCATTAGTTGATGTTGAAACTAAAAAAGCAATATTTGAAAATGTCTTTTTAAAAAAGAAGATGCCAACGAAAAAAGATATTGCAGAGTTTTTAATGGCTGAATATGGTGTAGAGATTTCTCAAACGGAAAAAAATAGTTGGCCAGAAATAACTTGCAATATGGCTTCATATGTGAAATTTAAAGAAATTTTTGGTTCTAAGTTTGATGAGAACAAAGAAATGATTGAAAATATCATTCGTGATATTGCTATCTTTGAAGACAAGAGCATATTAGAAGAAAGATTGAAGAATGTTTATAAGCTTGATAAGGATGTAATCAAAAAGATTAAGGATTTAAATTATAGTGGCTATGGAAGATTATCATTAAAGCTTTTAAATGGTATTACATGTCAAGATCAAGAAACTGGGGAATATGTTACAATTATTGAAATAATGCGTAATACTAATTTTAATCTTCAAGAAATTTTATATAGTGAAAGATATCAAATGCTTAAGGTTATTGATGAATATAATAAAAAAGAAAACGATGACATTTCAGAAAGTTTTGATGATTTTATAAATGATAATATTATTATTGCACCTGATGCCAAAAGAGCTTTATTTCAATCATATACAATTATTGAAGAAATTGAGAAGATTTTCAATAGACCAATTGATGAATTTTATGTTGAGTGTACAAGGTCTAATAAGCAAGAAAAGAAACCAACTAATTCAAGATATAAAAACTTATGCAATTTATATGCTA
>CALCWU010000207.1 GCA_937905855.1 uncultured Mollicutes bacterium | reverse complement strand
TGAGAAACTAAAATCTTTATTTCTCTATCAGTATTATTAGCTAAAAATAGCTTTCTATCCTTACACTCATTTAAACAATTCTTGAAGCCTATTTCATCTTTAATTTGAATGTTTTTTTTCTTATTAATATAATTAATAAATTGATTATAGCTTAAATCAACATGTAATCCTGTAAGATTATAATATTTTATCATATCATCCTCTGGATTATATAAGAAATATTCAATTTCAAAATTACTTAAAATACTACTATAAGCATTTACCTTTCTTTCTGACTTAGATAAGACATCTGGTAATTTTAAAATATCATATATTAATATTTCATTTAATTCATTACTCTTTTTATAAAATTCTACAATAACCTTTGTGTGAAAATGTACGCTAATAGTAGCTAAGATTTGACCATTTTGTTTGGAAATTAGATCTGAAATTTCCTTACAATCATCACTGGAAAAGCACTGATTTAAATTCTTTACTCGAGAATCATTTGTTAAATCATATAAAAAAGAATTCGTATTTATAATGTTTAGTTGATTGTCAACTAAGACTTGGGCAAAATCATATCTATACATCGTATCACATCCTAAATTTGAAAACGTTTTTTATCGTTTTTATTATAACAAAAAATTGTCGTTTTTGCAAGAAAAAAAGACTTTTACAAGTCCTTTTCTATGATACTAATTCAATTTGTTCTTTTTTATAGCTCCATTTTAATAATAATGGCGTAACAAATGATGTGAAAATTATAAGAATTAGCAAGAATGGCTGAATAGAAGCATCAATTAAGCCAGCATTAATTCCTTTGTTTGCACATATTAAGCAAACCTCAGCACGACACATCATACCAACACCACATCTAAATGAATCCTTCAAATCAAATCTTGATATTTTAGCACCCACACCACAGCCAATAAGCTTTCCTAAAATACCAGCAAGAACAAATGATAATCCAAAGCCAACTGTTTTTAAATCTAAGCCTGCAAAATCAACATTCAAACCAATTTTAGCAAAGAAAATAGGAGTAAAAATCATATATGAAGCAATGTCTGTTCTTCTTTCGATATATTCACTAGTCTTGTCACCACAAAGAACCATACCAGCTACATAAGCACCTGTTATATCAGCTATACCAAACCACTTTTCAGCAGCATAGGCATAAAAGAAAGCAAGACATACTCCAAAAATAGGTAAACGACGATGATGCTCATAATGATTTTCAAGCCACTTAAATATATATCTAACAACAAAGCCAACACCAAAAGTAAATACAAAGAATAAAACTGTCTTTAATAATACCATCCAAACATTAGTTCCGGTATTAGTTGATAAACCTAAAACAACTGATAAAATAATTACACCGATAATATCATCTAGTATTGCTGCAGAAATTATTGCTGTACCAGCTTTAGAATTAAGCTTACCTAATTCCTTAAGGGTAGCAACTGTAACACTAACTGATGTAGCAGTTAATATTACTCCGTAGAAAATATTAGAATGTAGATGTGCACTATCAAATCCAAAGAATAAACCAGCAACTACAAATCCTAAAACCATTGGGACAATTACACCAAGTGAGGTAATTACAAGTGAAGCAACTCCCGTAGCCTTAATTTGCTTTACATCTGTTTCTAGTCCAGCAGAGAACATAATTAAAATAACACCAATTTCAGCTAGAACCTCAATACCTTTCATAGTATTTTCAGTAAAAATTGTTTGTCCGGGAATATATTTTATTAATCCTAATAAAACACCGGCCAAAAGCATACCAACAACCTGAGGAATACCAATATGTCTAGCTCCAATACCTAAAAGCTTAGACAAAAGCAAAATCATTGCCAAAGGCAATAATAACAAATAATAATCCATAATTAATTCTTCCTTCTTTAAAAAACTCAACATCATTGATTATATTACATTTAGATAATTATTGCAATTTATGAATGCATTTTCATTATTATTTTTATTTCCTTGAAGCATCCATTTTTAAGATATCCTTATAAAATTCAGGGCGTCTATCCCTAAAAATTCCCCATTCTCTTCTTTTTTGATTAATTGCATCAAAATCAAACTCATAGGTTAAAAATCCTTCACTTGTTCTATCAAGCTCACAAACCTTAGTTCCTTCCTCATCACAAATAAATGATGAGCCATAAAAGGTCATTGTTGAATTAACTTCCTTTTCTTCACCAACACGATTTGAGGCAACAACAGGAATAATATTACTTGCAGCATGACCGCACATAACATTTTGCCAATGAGTTTTACTATCTCGTGGTAAAATCGGTTCACTACCAATTGCTGTTGGAAACATTAAAAGTTCAGCCCCCATCAATGTCATACATCTTGCAGTTTCGCAAAACCATTGATCCCAGCATATTCCTACACCAATAGTCAAATATTTGGTTTTGAAAACCTTAAAGCCTGTATCACCAGGAGTAAAATAAAATTTTTCCTCGTAGCAGGTTCCAGTTGGAATATGTGTTTTACGATATATTCCTAACATCTCACCAGTTGCATCTATCATCGCTAGGCTATTATAATAGCAATTCCCCTGATGCTCAAAAAAACTTAGAGGAATTACAACGCTTAGTTCCTTAGCAAGAGCCTGAAACTCTTTTATAAAGTTTGAATTTTCTACTTCTTCAGCAAGCTTAAAATAATCATAATTTTCAATTTGACAAAAATATGGAGTTTTAAATAATTCCTGTAATAAAATTATTTTTGCCCCCTTACTTGCACAAGCTCTTACCATATTCTTAGCTTTATTAATATTATCTTCTATATTCCATGATATTTTCATTTGCGTTGCAGCAACAATTATTTTATTCATTTTCAACATCTCCTATTTGCATTGTTACACAGTGGATATTCCCACCACCAACTAGTATTGATCGAGAATTAATACCAATTACATCTTTATCTTTATAAAAGTCCTTTAATATCCTCAAAGCTTGCTCATCACTAGGACAACCAAACTGTGGTACTAACACAAATTTAGCTCCTTGATAAAAATTAACATATGATGCAGCAAGCCTATCCCCTTCAAGTCTAGGCTTTGCCCCATTATTAGCCTTAATATGTGAAGCCTCTTCTTTAGTTAATACAAGTGGTATAGTTGGAACGGGAATTTTAATAATATTTAAATTTTCCTTTTTTAACACCTCATAGCAAGCCATACTATTTTCATATTGTGGATCATTTTTATTATCACACCAAGCAAGAGCAACTGTATTTTCATCTAAAAAACAACAAATATTATCAACATGCTCATTTGTTTCATCCTCATAGATTCCTCTTGGTAACCAAATAACCTTTTTAGCATTTAAATACTTTCTTAAATTAGCTTCGATTTGATTTTGATTCAAATTAGGATTACGACCCTTTGATAAAAGACATGCCTTAGTTGTAATGATTATTCCTTTACCATTAGTATGAATGCTTCCACCTTCTAAAATAAAGTCCTTAGCATTAATAACATCCATATCAAAAAATCTTGCAAGTCGTCCTCCTAGTCTATTATCATCATCATAATCACTATATAAGCCATCATAGCTTCCACCCCAAGCATTAAAGCCAAAATCAATAGCTTTAATTGTTTTGCCATCATTTAAAAATATTAAGGTATTATCTCTAGCCCAAGAGTCATTATATTCAATGTTAATAATTTCCACATTTTCCTGTTCGTAAAAAGGATTAATCATTTCTCTTTTTACATTTTTACTAACGCCAAGATAAACTCTTTCATATTTAGAAATAGCTTTTACTATATCATAAAATGCTTCTAAAGCAGCCATTCCACCATCGGGCCAGGTATCCTCACGGTATGGTAATAAAACAATAGTTCCAATATGCTTTTTTCCCTCAAAAGGCCAATTAAATCCTGTTAAATCATTTGTTGTTTGCATAATAATCATTAATTTCCCTTTCATATTTTGGTAAAGATTCCCAATTTTCTAAATCAACAACACCAACTGTATCATCATCATAATCTGATAAAACTGTTGCAGAGGTTTTCTTATAATAATTAATTCTTTCAATTACCTCTTTAGTAAAAACCTCGCCAGGTATGATAAGAGGAATTCCCGGAGGATAAATCATTATCATTTCCTTTGAAATTTCATTCAATGCCTCATTTAGCTTAATTCTTTTAAGAGGTGCATGAAACGCTGATCTTGGCCTTAATAGTCCCTTAGGATAATTTATATCATAATGATATTTTGGATAAACAATTCCTTCCTTATAATAAATTGATGATATTTCCTTTAATGCTTGAATAAGTTTATCAATTTGATCCTTTTTACTACCAACAGCAATTATTCCTAAAACAACATAGGTTTCAGCAAGCTCCATTTGAATATGATAATAATCCTTTAACATTTTATATATTTCAAAGCCAGAAACATTGATATTATCTAAAACAATTACAAGCTTAGTATCATCATAATCATATACACCATTAGCCATAAAATGCTCTCTACCACAAGCCTTAAAGCCCGGAATACGATTTATTTCCTTTCTAGCATAATTTGCTAAATTAATAATTTCATTTAATGTTTCTTGTCCCTTAATCGCCAAAAATTTACGAGCTGAATCAAGACTTGCCAGTAAAAGTGTTGACGGTGAGGTTGTATTTATAATACTTAAAGCCTTAGAAATTTCATAATGACTTACCCTGTCACCTTTTCTAAGCAATGCTGAGCTTTGAGTAAAGCTACCACCCGTTTTATGAAAACTAACTGCACTTAAATCGGCATTGCACTCCATTGCTGAATATGGTCCATAATAATTAAAGCCAAAATGGGCGCCATGCGCTTCATCAACTAAGACAAGCATATTATGTTCATGTGCAAAAATTGTTAAGTCCTTCAAATCTAAGACAGCGCCAAAATAGGTAGGATTAATAACAAATATTGCTTTTGCATCAGGGTTATCGACAATTGCTTTTTTATAATCATCAAGTGATGGCTGATTAGCAATTTCTAATTCATAATCAAATTTAGGTGTAATAAATATTGGCATTCCTCCCGATAAAACAAGACCATTAATTACGGACTTATGACAATTTCTCGGAAGAATTATCTTATCCTTAGCATTGAGCGTTGCCAGTAACATCGCAATTATGCCACTACTTGTACCATTAATTAGAAAAAATGCCTCATCAGCCTTACACGCTTCAGCCATTAGCTCCTGTGCTTCCTTAAGCACTCCAGTTGGATGATTTAAATTATCCAAGCCTCTTGGAGCATTTACATCGCATTTATAAGCATTATCTCCAATTACCTTTTTAAATTCCGTATTAATACCACCCATATGATGTCCAGGAACATCAAATGGTGTGACCCCTTCCTTAATATAAGATTTAAGAGCATCAACATATGGTGTCTTCTTTTGATTTTTCATTGCTTGCACTCCTTACTACCTAATTTATTTAAAATTCTATGAATATATTTAAAGCAAACAGAACAAATTACTACACCACAAGCAAGACCTAAAGCCATTTCTACAGTGTCCTTTAAGTACTTATTAAACAATTCATTATTTGCTTGAACAATCGCAAGCATTGCATAATATAATGAAGCTCCTGGTACTAAAGATATTTCTGCAGGCATAATAAAGCATGTTGCAGGTGCTTTGTTAATTCTTGCCATAATTTCAGCATACATCGTTGCAAAAACAGAAACAATCATATATAAAATTAAAGTATTTGTTATATGACTTTCTAATATCAAATATAATCCCCATGTCAAACCACCGCCAATACCAGCAAATAAAAGCTTTTTTCCACGAAGATGAAATAAAAATGAAAAGCCATATGAACCAATAATAGCGGCACAAAGACTTGCTACAATTTTCATAATATGCCTCCTAATAAAATAATAGAAATACCAAAGCCTAGTGCAATTGATATCGCCATTAAAAGTGCTTCACAAAGTCTTAATATTCCCGACATTGTATCGCCAAGAAGCATATCTCTTATCGAATTAGTCATTGCAATTCCTGGAATTAATAGCATTACCTCACCAATCATTATCTTATCCATATTAACACCAAGACCAATTTTACATAATAAAATTGAAGCCACACCAGAGCACAATGAACAAAAAACATAAAAAACAATATAGTTCATTTTCTTTTTTAAAAAATGCTGCATAAAAACAATGATTAAAGAAACAAGCATTGCACATAAAGCATCTCTTAAAGTTCCCCCAAAAAACACTGAAAAGGCACCAGCACCCATTACCGATCCCATTAAGGTATAAAGAGTTGGATATGGCGGCTCGTTCATTATACTTGTTCTTCTTTCTTCAACCTCTTTACTTGATGGGTGATGCTTACAAATATACCTTGAAAGAGCATTTAATTCATCTAATTGATGAAAGTTAGTCTCATATGACAAAACTCTTTTAGTTTGAGTATAGCTTTTACCATCAAATTTAACTGTAATAATTATTTGTGAGGTTATAGTAAAAACATCAACACTTTGCGCACCATAGCTCTTACACATTCTCCCAATCGAATCTTCAACTCTACTTACCTCTGCCCCATTTTCTAGCATCGTTCTACCTATTAACACTATACTTTCTAATAAAGCATCATAATCATATTCCATACTTATACCTCTATAGACATTCAACAACCTATTATATAATACAAATCGAAATTTGTCATTAATAAACAAAAGAAAAACCAAATTCAACATTGAAATTGGTTTCTATAACTATTATTTAAAAAGCGCCATTGCTTCCATAAAATCATTAACATAATGATTTGCTATTATCTTTTTTTCATTTTCAAGATGAGTATTTTCTTTTACAGCAATAGTAATAAATCCTTCATTTTTTGCAGCCTCAATAGCTTCAAATGTATCCTCAAATACAACAATGTTTTGTGTTTTCAAATTCATACTAAGAGCTGTTTCCTTAAAGAAATTTTCATCCTTTTTAATACATTTAGCCTTATTTAAATCATTAAACAAACTAAAATAATCATAAACTCCTAATTCTTTAAGACAAGGGACATATAAATAATCTTCGTTTGCCGTTGCTACTGCTAACTGCACATTATTATCCTTAAGATAATTTAATAAATCAACTACGTAAGGCTTAAGCTTAACATTAGTTTTATAAATATTTTGAGCCATATTTCGCCAAATATTACAAATTTCCTCAACTGATTCTTTAAAGCCATATTTTTCTTTAGTTAATACTGCAATTTTTTCAAGACTTAAATGAGCAATTTCCTTATGATACATAGCTGGAACCTCCATATTATGCATTTTAAAAAATCTAACATCTATCTCATGCCAAACCCCAAGAGAATCCAAAATTGTTCCATCCAAATCAAAAATAGCGCCATATATTTCCTTATTATCTATTTTCATTTAAACAACCTTAAAATATCATTGAATGTTACATAAACAAATAAGAGCATTAATAAAATAAACATAATATTATTTAAGATATTTTCAAATTTCTTATTTGGCTTCTTTCTTGTAATTGCTTCATATAATAAGAATACAATTCTTCCACCATCTAAGGCAGGAATTGGAAGTAGATTCATTACACCAATGTTAATCGATAATAATGCAACAAGTGCTAAAAGTGGTAATATACCATATTGAATGTAACTATCTACCATTGAAAAGATTCCAACAACACCTGATAGATTAGATACTCCTACCTGACGTATTCCTGATGGGAATAACAAAATTTTTAGAGTTCTAAAAATCAAAGTAAAATCGCTCCAAAAGCTAGTAAATGTATTAACAAAAGCACCACCAAAACTAAAATGATAAATAGGAGTTACACCAATTTTTACAACCATCTTTTCAATTCTTTGGTTTTCTAGTAATTCATTACCGTGTGTTTGAATTGGGGTTTGGGTTGTTACAACTTCTTTTTCCTCTACAGAATAAAATTCAAAATAAAGATTAGCAACATCAACGTTATCTAATATTTCCATAACGTGAGACCAACTCTCTATATTTACAAAGCTACCCTCTTCAACTTGTGATTTAGATATAACCTTATCAACGCGAATTTTTGTTATAACATCACCAAGAGCAAGCTTAATTTCATCCTTTTTTAAATTACCCTTATAATTAAGTGCCGAATTGTCACCCATAATAATTCCCTCATAGCCATAATAATCAGTACTTGTCGCAACACCTACATTATTTAGACCACAAGAATTTATAATAACAATTAAAGGTAGGTTTAAACTAATATCCTCATTATTCCTTTTAACCACTAAATCAACAGATGTATCATAATTTTTTTCAACTAAATCCATTTGCGCTGAAAATTCATTCCAGTCACTAACATCTACTCCATTAACACTAACTATTTCATCATTCGCCTTTAAATATTCACTTGATGGATACCCCTCAGAAACACTACCAATTTTAGTAGAATTTAAATTAGGAACCCCCATTGCACACCAATAAATAAAGTAAATGACAATAGCTAAAACAAAATTCATTGCCGGACCAGCAAATAATGTTAAAAATCTTTTACCAAGCGACTTTGATTCAAAGCAACGATCATATGGAGTTATTTGCATTTGCTGCTTCTTTGAGAATACATAATAAGCATCACTACAAACTAAATATGTCTTTTCTTCGCCATCCTCGTCAAGACAAATATTTAGTTCTTCGCCATTAATTCCATATAAATTATAGCTTATGACATTACCGTAAACATCACAGCTATCACTATCCATTAAAACAATTTTATTAACCTTACCATCATCATTTAGCATCAAGCCTATTCTTTGATCCTTCTTTAAAACCGAATCAGATATTTCTTCACCAGCCATTGAAACAAATCCTCCAATAGGAATTGCTCTTATTGAAAATGTCGTTTCTTTAAACTTATGCTGATAAAGGACTGGCCCCATACCAATTGAAAATTCATGACATAAAATTCCTGCTTTTCTAGCAAAAATAAAATGACCAAATTCATGTATTAAAATAATTGTACCGATTACCAATATAAAAACAACGATTGATAATAATACAGAAAAAAATCCTGTTGCTAAAAGCATTAATTAATACCTCCATATTTATTTGTAATCTTAGAAAATACTAACTTATTAATCTTAATAATATCATCTAAAGTGGGATCAATCATATCATAATCTTGATTAATTTCTTCATATATTATTTTTTCAATATCTAAAAACTTTATTCTATTGTTTAAAAATAAATAAACTGCAGCCTCATTTGCGGCATTTAAAACTGTAGGATATAATCCGCCCTTTTTTAAAGCCTGATATGCATATCCTAAACATGGATAACGTTCTTCACTTAGTTCTTCAAATGATAATTTAATACCAAGTGATAAATCAAGTCTCTTACCACTATATTTTTTATGATTTGGATACATCAAAGCATACAAAATTGGTACACGCATATCTGATTCACCAAGCTCAGCCTTAATCGCTCCATCATTAAATTCAACTAAAGAATGTACGATACTTTCACGATGTAAAACCGTTGTAATCTTATCAAGAGGTAAATGAAATAAATGATAAGCCTCTATTACCTCAAAGCCTTTATTCATCATTGTTGCACTATCAATAGTTATTTTTTTACCCATTTTCCAATTAGGATGACATAAGGCCTCATTAACTGTGACTTTTTCTAGTTCATCACGACTTTTATCTCTAAATGAACCACCACTAGCAGTGATTATAAGCTTAGCGACATCATTAATGTCTTCGCCCTGTAGGCATTGCCAAATTGCTGAATGTTCACTATCAATAGGATATAATTTAACATTATATTCCTTTAAAAGTTTATTAATTATATCACCAGCCATTACTAATGTTTCCTTATTAGCCAGTGCAATATCCCTTTTATGCTTAATAGCATAAACAGTTGGAATCAAACCAACTGCACCAACTAAAGCATTTACAAGCAAACTATTTTGGGTCTCTCCATATGTTGCAATGGCATTTAAGCCCTCATCACCATAGCAGGTAACAGCTTTAGTTGTTATTTTATCTATATCGTCCTTATTTCTAAAACAAACAATATTAGGATTAAATTCATCTATAATTTGCTGAGCTAGCTTTAAGTCTCGACCAACACTTATTCCACATACTCTAAATGCTTCTTTATTTTCTCTTACAATATCAAGAGTTTGACTTCCAATTGAACCAGCAGCACCTAATATATATAGATCCTTCATTATTTAATCACCATCATTTTAAATATATTAAGTTCATTTGTAAAATTTGCCAATGCAGGTAAAAAATCATTTAAAATCGTAAAAATACTTAATAAGAAAATGCCAGTAAATAAAGCTGAATCAAAGCGATCTAAAACTCCACCATGACCCGGAAAAATTCTTCCATAATCCTTTATATCGTAGGTTCTTTTTAATCTTGAAGCAACTAAATCTCCAATTTGTGAGAAAATGGATGCTAAAATTGTTACTACTAAAATCAAGAAGAATTCACCAACTCTATTTAAGCCCGCAGTATTTTTTAAAAGACCAGAAAGGAAACCATTTTGAGCATCACCAAAAATTCCACCACTAAATATTTGACTGTAAAAGAAGCCAAAGCATACCCCTACAACTGTAGCAACTAATGTTCCACCAATACTACCCTCCCAGGTTTTCTTTGGTGAAATTGTTGGACACATCTTATGCTTACCAAAGGCTCTGCCACAAAAATAAGCAAAGCAATCTGTAAGCATTGTTATCAAGAATAAATAAATTATATATCTTACACCAATATAACGTAAAATCGTTAATGAAGCAAAGCCAAGTCCTGCATAAATATTTATTAATAATGCTTTTGCAACATCGTCGCCATTAAATTCATGACAAAAAACGCAGCATGAAAACAACACAAGGGCATCAATTATCAGCATAGGTAAAAATTCTACCTTAATATTTAAAAGCTTAAGCTTTTCAGAAACAGTACAATTAGGATCCCATTCAACAAGAGCTGATAAATAAATAACTAATGTTGTAATCATTATAATAATCTTTATAGGCATAGGATATTTCTTCTCATGTTCATACATTTTTATTAATTCATATGATGCAACTAAAGAAAGAGCCATTATTAAAATTTGGAATAATAAAAATAATTCTGGAACAATCAAAAGTGGAATAAATATTGCCGCCATAACAATTCCCATTATAACACGTTTTTTCATTTTTTTGCCTCCTTAAGACCACCAAACCTACGATCTCTTTTAGCATAATTATCTAAAGCCTTACAAAGCTCATCTTCATTAAAGTCTGGCCAATAAGTATCAGTAAAATAAAGCTCCGAATAAGCCATCTGCCATAGCATAAAATTAGATATTCTAATTTCACCACTAGTTCTTATCAATAAATCAAGTGGTAGATAATCAGCAGTATAAAGATGATTTGCAATTAAATCTTCATTAATACTTTCAGGATTAATTTTGCCTTCTTTTACTTCTAAAGCAATTTCTTTTACCGCATGAGTAATTTCTTCATAGCTACCATAATCACACGCAATTGTTAAAACTAAGCCCTTATGAGTACTTGTAGACTCCTCAATAATATTTACCCAATTTAAAAATTCATCACTAAAACGATCGCGTCTACCAATAAATTTTATTCTTATATTAGAATTTTCAATTCTTTTTCTATATCTTTTAAAATATTTAATTGGTTGATTAAATAAATAGTCAACCTCATCCTTAGGTCTTTTCCAATTTTCAGTACTAAAGCAATATACAGTTAAATATTTAATATTTATCTTATCACATAATAAAGCAATGTCTCGTAGATTAAAGGCACCCTTTCTATGACCATAGGTTCTTGGCAAGCCTCTTTTTTTGGCCCATCTACCATTGCCATCAAGAATTATTGCAATATGATTTGGAATTCTAGAAGGATCTAAATCCGTAACTTTCATATAATACGTCCTTTCCTTAAATCACACAATCCCATTTCCG
>CALCWU010000206.1 GCA_937905855.1 uncultured Mollicutes bacterium | reverse complement strand
ATAATGTATAAACCTAATGATTATTTAATTTAATACATATGGTGAAAGGAAAGTGTTATAAAATGAAAATAACCTATTTTAATAAAACAGTAGAATATTTAAAACCTATCAAATTGAGCAGCCTACTTGATGAAAATAATACAAAATATTTAGCTGCAAAGGTTAATAATCGTATAAGAGAATTAGATTATGTAGTTTCAGAGGATGCTGTTATTGAATTTTTAGATATAACAAATCGTGAGGCAATGAATATTTATCAATCTACACTTAGATACGCAATTGTTATGGCAATTAAGCGTAGATTTAAAAATGCTAAGGTAATATTTAATTATAGTATTTCTAGATCTATATTTGCGTCAGTTTCAGGCCTAAAGGGTGCCTTTAAGGCTGAACATTTAAAGGAAATCGAAGAGGAACTTCAAAGTATAATTAAAGCTGATTATAAAATTAAACGTTCAACTGTTACTAAAGATTTTGCGAGAAACTATTTTAAAGAACAAAGATATTATGATAAGGAGAAGATATTAAAATATCGTAAAGAGGACACAGTTCATTTATATACATGTGAAGAATATGCCAACTATATGTTTGGCTATATGCTGCCATCAACTAGATATTTAACAAGCTATGTTTTAAGACTATATTCTCCAGGATTTATTATTCAATATCCAAGAAGCGAATGTGGGGGAATCATTCCACCATTCGAGGATGCTCCAACATTTAGTTTGGCTTTAAAGGAAGCAAATATTTGGGGCAATATATCTAAATGCTCCTCAATACCGCAAATGAATGAGATTATTGAGTCAAAAAAAGCTGTTGAGCTAATTAATTTATGTGAAACAAAGCATAATAATATGCTTGCAGAATTAGGTATGAAGATTAAAGAGCATATTGATGATATTAGACTAATAGCTATTGCTGGTCCATCATCAAGCGGTAAAACAACCTTTACAAATCGTTTGAGAATCGAACTAATGAGTAGAGGAATTACTCCACTTATGATAAGCATTGATAACTATTATTTAGGTATAAATAAAGCCCCTAAGGATGAAAATGGCGAGCCTGATTTAGAACATATTAATGCTTTGGATATTAAATTGTTTGATAAAAATATAAACGATTTAATTAATGGTGAAGAGGTTGAATTACCAATATTTAACTTTGAAACTGCTACAAGAGAACATGGTCCAGTAGTTAAGCTTATGGAAAATCAACCAATAATGATTGAAGGAATTCATGCCTTAAACGATTCTCTTACACCATCAATTCCTTTACATAAGAAGTTTAAGATTTATATTTCACCTCAGGCTCAATTACATATTGATGATCACAATCCAATTTCTTTATCAGATATTAGATTAATCAGAAGAATTGTAAGAGACCATCAATTTAGAAACTACAATGCAGCTAAAACTATAGCTATTTGGCCTAGTGTAAGAAGAGGAGAATTTAAATGGATTTATCCTTATCAAGAAAATGCTAATTATGTGTTTAATTCTGAATTAAGCTATGAATTATGCGTCTTTAAAAAATATTTAATACCATTATTAGAAGAAATCAAACCAGATAGTGAATATTATATTACTGCTAATAGATTGATTAAATTTATGAAGTATTTCCATGACATTGATGATAAATGGATTCCTTGTAATTCAATTTTAAGAGAATTTATTGGTGGAAGTATGTTTTACGATGCTAATGAATAAATAAGAAATGCAGAAAATCTGCATTTTTTTATTTATTTTTTAAGCAATAGTCTTAAAAATGATTTTAAATGGTCATAAATCGATTTTTGCATATAATTGATTATTTAATCGAATGAATAATTTAAATGCATTTAAAGGACATTATTTTACGTTAAAATTTATATGTGATGTGTTAAATAAGACAAAAATAATTGAATTTAATAAATTATCTAGTCAAAAATTAAATAAATCTTGGATATAAGAATGAATTTCGATTTTAAATAAATTGATTTTTAAAATTATATGTTTACAGTAAAGAGCTGGCACAAAATTTGATTATAAGTAAATTAGGATATTTATAGGCAAAATTAAATGATGACGATTTTTTTATTATCATTGTTTAAAATTAACGAATTTAATTATCTCTAAATTAATAAAATGAATATGATTAATCATTAAATTAAAAGCATTGTAAACATAAAAATATAATAATTGACACTTACAAAAAATATTTGTTTTTTATAAATATAATCATTTTTAAAAAATGATATAGTTTATATTGTTATTTATGCTAATAAATAGTATAATATTATTATCGTAATTTTAATAAAATGAGGTGAGAAAATGTATAGTTTAGGTAATCTTAGTCGTTTAACATTGAATAATGAAACAGTGATTGAATTAATGAAATTATATCAATTTAAAGGAAAAGATTTCTTTTATGAGGATGTTATGAAGCATGATATAGATCATGTAACAAAAGATGTCATAGAACGTGAAGCATTTTATTTTTCTAAGTATTTAAATTTGAATTTAACAGAGAGTAGAACAAGACTAATCTTAAGAAAAAATGTGGCTCCTAAAAATAATGATGAAAGAATTTTAGCAAATGCTAAAAATGTTTTTATCATTCTTCATGAGGATCCTGAAGATTTCATTCTTAATTCTAATGAGGTATATAGGATGAATGAAACACTATTTAAAAATGTAAAGAAAGTTCAATTTAAAATGGAGACAGTTATTGAACAAAACAATCTACTTCAGGAAAGAAAAAAGGTTTCCAAAAGGCAATATTTAGACGAACTTTTACATCTTTATGAAAAGAATTTAGATAGCGGTAAAGTTGAATTAACCAATTTAATTGTTAATTTTTACATTGATTTCATTAATATGGATTTATTTGAAAGTGATAATGATATAATTGGTTTACTATTATTATATGCGCTTTTGTATCGTGAAAGATTTAATTTATTTCAATATGTAAGCTTCTTTGAATTGCTTTACAACAATCAAGAAAGCTTTAAAAAGGCTGTTATAATTGCTGAATATAACTGGAATGAAGGCTATTCGCAGACAACTCAGCTTCATACATTATTAATAAAAATGCTTTTAGATGGATATAATAAAGCTGAAAAAATGGTAAGGGATTATCAATTTGACCAAGATTTGAATAAAGCGGATAATGTTGAAAATACAATTATGAAGCTTGGTGAAACATTTACAAAGGATGAAATTAGAAATAAAAGTCCTTATATATCAGAGTCAACAATTAATAGAACATTAAAGCGATTAAGAGATGAAAACAAAATTAGACCAAATGGTGTAGGAAGAAGCGCAACATGGATAAAGCTAGTTCATACAGACAGGTTTGAGGTAAATGCTAGACAAATGGATCTTTTCGAATATATTATGAATGATAAAGAGAACGAATAAGAAGAACGAAAAAAAATCGTTCTTTTTTTTATGCATAATTGAATTAAAGGAAATAGAAGATGAATGTAATCTTTTTAGATATTATATTCAATAGTACAATTTTAGCTATTAAAACGGGTAAATATATGAAAAAACGATTCTCATTTTGTAATTTTTAAATGAAAGTACAGTTAAATATAATCATTATTACGC
>CALCWU010000205.1 GCA_937905855.1 uncultured Mollicutes bacterium | reverse complement strand
AACTGGTTTAAATTTATATGCTTATTGTAATAACAATCCAATTATGTATGATGATTCTGAGGGGAATTTTCCTTTTTTAGCTTTAATTTTAAGTTTTACTGCTTTAACTGGTTTAGGTTTGACTATTGGTGGTGTTGCATCAAGTAATAATTTGATGACTGGAATAGGATTAACTATGGTTGCACTACCTGCTATTATTTCAGGTGGAATTGCAATTGCTGTGGGATTAGAAGGCGCAACGTTAACAGGAATAGTAGGCGGAAGTACTACAATGGCTGGAGTTTTTTCTGGAATGTTTGCAACAGCCGAATATCAAGAATATATAACGAATAAAAATTGGATTCAAGACACAACAGGAATAAGTGATGCTTTATATAATAGTTTGATGATTTCAACAGCTTCAATTGCAACTTTTGGAACCATTGCTTCTTTTGTATCAAGTGCTTTTAATATTGAATCAATTAATGAAATTAGAAAATATGGAAAATATTATGGTATGCGTTTTGAAACAGCAAATGGAAAAATAAGAGTTTTATCTTTTCATAAACATGGTCATAAAATGAAAGGTTTTAAAAGTATTTGTGAATGGCATTGGCAACTTCAAAAGTGGGATTCAATTGGAACTAAACCTTCTGGAACTGTTGCAAGATGGATATGGTGGAATCTAATAAGAAAGTAAAATGAGGAAGACATATGAATGAAAATTTACTAAAAGTGTTGTCATTATATTGTAATTATGAAATTGAAAATTTAAAGAATAGTGATTTGTATATTAAGTTACAAAACTTAGTTGAAGCAATAAATTATAAGATTATTTACAAATGTTATAAAGTATATGATAACAAAGAAATCGAAAAAATATATTTAAATTTAACAATCTATGATGATAAAAACGAAATGATTGAAATATTTGATGAAGGTTTTTTGATTGATTCAACTTTATTAGTTTTGGGTGATAGAAAGCTTAGATATAAATTTTTTTCTTGGAAAGATGACGATGAATTTATTGATGGATTAAATTGGTTTATTAAAGAATTAGATAGTATTAAAAATAAAATAGATTCATGCTAATTGTAATAACAATCCAATTATGTATGATGATCCTGAGGGGAATATGCCTAATTGGGCTAAGTGGTTAATAGGAGGAATTGCTTTTACAGGTGCTGTAGTTTTAACAGCTTTAACTGGAGGAGCGCTGGCATCTTTATTTATTGGGATGGGAGTTAGTATAGTTGTTGGTGGAACTCAATATATTATGCGATATTCTATAGAGAAATTAATAAAAATGGGTTGGTTAGTTATTGTTTAGGTGATAATTATGGATATAAATAACGGCTTAAAAATTTGTAATAATTTATTAATAAAATGGGATTCAAAATTAAAAGATGTAGTAAATATGTGTAAAGAAAATAATATTGATTTTAACTTAAAAAAGTTTGATAATATCATAAGCGTTTCTATTTCAATAGATTTTGCTAATATAGGAAGAGTACTAGCAACTTTATATTTTGTTGATGAATTAATAAATATAATATATATCACTTCATTGAATCAATCCGTTTTCAGCAAAGATAATTATTTAAATATTGATAAAAAATTAATTGAATATTTTGGGCAACCAAAACACATTAAGAAAAGTAAGACTATTTGGAATTTAGATAGAATAAAAATAAAACATTACTTTGTTAAAAAAGATGATGGGTGGGTTGATTATTTAGTTTTAGAAAATTTATTAAAGAAGTTAAACTAGAGTTCTTAATTACATTCAAGACGCGATATGATGTTAGTATAGATATATAGATACATAAAGATAGACTATAAATAGAGGTAGGATATAATAATTTATAGTAAAGGAACTAGATATGATGATGAATTTAGGCAAATGATTGTTAATTTGCATAATTCTAGAAAATCAATAACTGAATTAATGAGTAAATATGGCGTATCAAAAGCGACACTATATAAATGGATAAATTTATATAGTCCAATTGAAATTGCAAATGGTGATGTTACAACAAATGCGGAAATAATTAAACTTCTTAAATTTATTGATGATAATAAGATGATTTATAACATTAAGCTCTTATGCAAATGCTTAAAAGTACCTAGAAGTGTATATTATTATCATCAAAATCACAAAACCAATAGTTATTGTCTTCCATAATTTTAAAACAATATTAATATTTCAATTTAATAAATGAAATTTATAAATATAATAAGTTAATGAATATGTGCTTTAACAAAAATGAGATATATGTAAATAGAGGCTTTTGTAAGTGATTGCATCTATATTGATATTCGTTTTAGTTCTTAAGAAACTAATTTATTTTATTTATATCACAATTAATTTGTTTTCATTTATTTAAAAATTGTAAATAAATGGTAAAATGTGTAAACGCTTTTGACTTTAAAAGAAATATTTGTTATGCTATAATTCAATTGTAAGAATGGTAAAGAAAAGGATTGGACAATAAATATGGTTGGCATTATTGGTGGACAATTACATATTAGTTTAATTCAACTTATGAATTCTTTTTAGTTATGCACGCAGCACAGTTTTGTGCTGCTTTTTTTAATTTTTTATAGTTAGGAGATAATTATGCTATCGGATTTAGAAATTGCTCAAGGAGCAGAAATGCTAAAAATTACAGAAATTGCTAAAAAGCTAGGTTTGACTCTGGATGATTTAGAATTATATGGTAAATATAAGGCTAAGATTAATCTAGATGTTATAAATAAGCATAATAAAAATGGTAATGTTATTTTGGTGACAGCAATTAATCCAACTCCAGCTGGAGAAGGAAAGTCAACAACTACAATTGGTCTTGCTGATGCTTTAAATAAGCTTGGTTATGACACAATGGTGGCTTTACGTGAGCCAAGCTTTGGACCTGTTATGGGTGTTAAGGGCGGTGCTGCTGGTGGTGGTTATGCTCAGGTTATACCTATGGAGGATATAAATCTTCATTTTACTGGTGATTTTCATGCTGTTGCTTTAGCTAATAATGCGATAGCTGCTGTTTTAGATAATCATATTTATCAAGGAAATAAGCTTGGAATTGATCCAACAAGGGTTATTTGGCATCGTGTTGTTGATATGAACGATAGAGCATTAAGAAATATTGTTATTGGCCTTGGCGGAAGCAGTAATGGTGTTCCTAGAGAGGATCATTTTGATATTGTTGTTGCTAGTGAAATAATGGCTGTTTTATGTTTGAGTAATTCACTTGATGATTTTAAAGAGCGTGTTGGTAAAATTGTTGTTGCCTATAAATATGATAAGACACCAGTTACTGTTAATGATTTAGGTATTGCTGGTGCGGTAACACTTATTATGAAGGATGCAATTAAGCCTAATTTGGTTCAAACATTAGAGCATACACCTGCTTTAATTCATGGTGGACCGTTTGCTAATATTGCTCATGGCTGTAATTCTGCTATTGCTACTAAAATGGCAACGCATTTAGCTGATTATGTTGTTACTGAGGCTGGCTTTGGTGCAGATTTAGGTGCAGAAAAATTCTTTGATATTAAATGCCGTAAGGCCGGTATTACTCCTAAATGTGTAGTTATAGTTGCAACAATTAGAGCTTTGAAAATGCATGGTGGAGTTTTAAAGGAAGATTTAGCCAAAGAAAATGTTGAAGCCTTAAAGCTTGGTATTACAAATCTTGAAAAGCATATTGAAAATGTTAATAAATTTGGTCTTAGAAGTGTTGTAGCAATTAATAAATTTGCAACTGATACTAAAGCAGAAATTGATTGTTTAATTGAATGGGCCAACGAGCATAATGTTAAGATTAGTCTATCTGAGGTTTTTGCTAAGGGTAGTGATGGTGGTCTTGACCTAGCAGAAAAGGTTATTGAGGAAATTAAAAATGATGAAGGTAAATTCGCATATTTGTATGATGAAAATGATACAATTAAAAAGAAGATAGTTAAAATTGCTACTGAAATTTATGGCGCAAAGGATGTTGAATTTTCATCACTTGCTAAAACTCAGATGGCTCAACTTAAGCGTAATGGCTTTGATAAATTACCTATTTGTATGGCTAAGACTCAATATTCATTATCTGATAATCCTAAGCTTTTAGCTAGACCAGAAGGATTTACACTTAATGTTAGAGAATTAAAGCCAGCAATTGGTGCGGGCTTCATTGTTTGCTTAACAGGTGATATTTTAACAATGCCAGGACTTCCTAGTGAACCTGCAGCATTGAAAATGGATGTTATAGATGGAAAAAGCGTAGGCTTATTTTAAAAGGAGGATAATATGGTAAATAAGGAATATATAAAAAGTGATAAGCTATTATTAATGAATTTTTCACAAAGATATTGTAAAAGCGGCTCTGAGCTTTTAAATAGTGATTGCTTTAAAGAGGTATGGAGTAGATTTATTGATCATGCCTATAAGACTTCAATGAGTGGTGTTATAAATGTGGTTGAATTATCTACAAATCCCAAGGAGGATTTTATAGTTTTATTTCAACTTTTATTAACATTTAGTATTGAAGAAATTGTTAAAAGCTTTCCAATGTATGAAAAATACTTAGATGATAGAGATGAATTATTTAATTTAGTAGAGGATTTTTATAATTATTGGCGTAGATTACAGCGTTATGGCATAATGTATGCTAAAAGTAATGCTTATGATGTAGAGAGTGTTAACTTTATAGATGCGACTCAAGCATTTAATGATATTGTATTATCAACATATCGTGGCATATGTGAGAAGATTGCTGGTAAACCATTTTCTATTTATCGTCAGCTTCCTGCTGGTACTAATGCTTCACTTTTACTATCAACTCAATATATTGATCCTAAAGGTAAATATGGTTTTTTAAATGGTTGCTCATTTATTGAATCAATTGTTATCAAGCCACCATTTATTGCTTATTCAGCTAAAAATAAGAGAACTGGTACCTATCAAGAGGTATTTACATCACCACTTAATCGTATATCTTTAAATGTCGATGATTTCTTTTGCTATGCAGCTCATGTTGGTGGAAGTCTTGCTTATGTATATTTCCATCGTGATTTTTTAGCTCATGGTATTGCCTTATGTAATTTATTTGATTTTGTTCCAAGAAAGGATTGCGAGGGCCGTAAGCCAGATTTAATGTATATTTTTGGTGCGGAAATGGAAGGCGATTCTGTTTTCTATTATGATAAGGAAGAGGATATTTATTTAGGAATAGCTCCTCATAATTCTAGCGTTGATTATTTTGGCTATATGAAAAAAATGCTATTAACCTTGTATAATGTTAAAATGATTAGCCAGGGAAACCTACCTATTCATGGTGCTTGTGTTAATATTAGACTTAAAAATGGTACAACGAAAAATGTTGTTATTGTTGGTGATAGTGGTGCTGGTAAGAGTGAATCACTTGAGGCCTTAACAAGAACAGCTGGTGAGGATATTGCCTCTATGAAAACTATTTTTGATGATATGGGTACATTTAAAATGGTTGGAAATGATGTTTATGCCTATGGCACAGAAATAGGAGCTTTTGTTAGACTTGATGATATGGCTGCTGATTATGCCTATAATGAAATGGATAGAGCAATTTTTATGAATCCAAATCAAACTAATTCAAGACTTGTTATTCCCGTTGCAACCTATAGTGAAATAATGCGTGGTTATAAGGTTGATATGGTATTTTATGCTAATAACTATGATAAGGATACCAAGGAGCTAACAATCTTTAATAATCCTTTAGATGCAACTAAGGTATTTATTAGAGGCGCAAGATTTGCTAAGGGAACAACTCAAGAAATTGGTCTTGTTGAATCATTCTTTGCTAATCCATTCGGACCTGTTCAAAAGCAAAAGGAAACAACAAAGCTAATTAATAATTATTTCTCTAAGTTATTTGAAAATAATGTATTAGTTGGAGAGCTACATACAAAGCTTGCGGTTCCTGGCTATGAAAGATCAGGACCTCAAGAGGCTGCTGAAAAGCTATTAGAGCTTTTAAAGGAGAACTAAAATGGCTATTGTTGGAGTAATTATGGGTTCAACCTCAGATTATGAGGTGATGCAGGATGCGTGCAAGATTTTAGATGAATTTGGTGTTAGTTATGAGAAAAAGGTTGTTAGTGCTCATCGTACACCAGATTTAATGTATGAATATGCTAAGGGTGCTTTGGATAGAGGCTTGAAGGTTATTATTGCTGGAGCTGGTGGTGCTGCGCATTTACCAGGAATGGTGAGTGCAATGACTACCATCCCCGTAATTGGTGTTCCAGTTAAAAGTAGAGCTTTAAATGGTCTGGATTCATTACTTAGTATTGTCCAGATGCCTGGTGGTGTACCTTGCCTTACGGTGGCAATTAATCAAGCTAAAAATGCTGCTTTATCAGCTATTGCAATTTTAGCATTAAGTGATGAGAAGCTTTCCTTAAAGCTTCAAGAATACCGTCAAAAGCAAACAAATGATGTTTTAGCCTCTAGCTTATAGAAAGCGTTATTAACTTTACTTTTAGTTAGATATTTGATAAAATTAAGTTATATTTCTTGTATAATAGCTTAAATATGGTAAGCAAGTCTCTACCCTAAAACCATTAATTTTAGGACTACAAGAAGAAAATTAGATATGAGACTTACTTGGATCGGAGATTTATATGAAGTTTTGGATGATGATTCAAGATATTAATAAAGAAAGAGCAATAAAGCAGAATATTGCTTTTTTAGGGTGGAATAAAACAGTACATTTAGTGTGCTGTTTTTCTTTTTTAGGAGAAGAAAAATGAGAGTAGGAATTATTGGTGGTGGCCAGCTAGGGATGATGCTTGCTGAGACTTTAAAAAAATATGATGCATATGTTATTGCCTTAGATCCTAATCCCTTATGTAGCTGCAAATATGTTTGTGATGAAATTATTGTAAGTGAATATAATGATTTAGCTAATTTGAAGAAGCTTGCAAATAGAGTTGATGTTATAACCTATGAATTTGAAAATGTAAGTGCTGAGGCTTTAATTTATTTAAATGAAAATTACAATATGCCTCAAGGAATTAAACCCTTATTTGATTCACAAAATCGTATAAGAGAAAAAGAGAATGCTATAAATAATGGGTTAAGTCCTGTAGAGTTTTATAGGGTATTAAGTAAAGATGATTTGTTAAAGGGAATTAATAAAATTGGTTATCCTTGTGTTTATAAAACAACAACACTTGGCTATGATGGTCATGGACAGGTTGTTTTAAGAAGTGATAATGATATAGATTTAGTTACTAAATATCTAGGTGGCGAGGGCATTTTAGAAAAATATCTAAAATATGATTATGAGGCCAGTGTTATTTTAGTTAGAGATAATAAAGAGATTGTGGCCTTTCCTCCTAGCTATAACATTCATAAGGATGGAATTTTAGATTTATCAGTTGCTGGGCTTTTAGATGATTCAATCAGTGAAAAGCTTATTAATAAATCTAAGGAATTTATGAATTCTTGCAATTATTATGGCATCTTGGCAATTGAATATTTTGTTAAGGATGGCGAAATTTATTTTAATGAAATGGCGCCTCGCCCTCATAATAGTGGCCATTATACTATTGAGGGCTGTAATATAAGCCAATATGAGGAGCTTGCGAGATTTTTACTAAAGAAGCCTCTTGTTGAGCCTAAGCTTATTTCTAAAACAGTAATGAAGAATATTCTAGGTGAGGATTTAGAAAATAAATGTCCATTTGGTTTTTGGCATGATTACCATAAAAAGGATGCAAGACCAAAGCGTAAAATGGGTCATATAACATTTACTGATACTAGCTTATATGATTATAATCAAAAATATAAAAAATATTTTATTTAGGAGCTTAAAATGGAAAAGAATCGTATTTATGTTGAAAAGAAGGATGGTTATCAGGTTGAGGCTAAATGCCTAAGGGATGATCTTAATTTGAATTTAGGATTAAATATTAAGAAATTACGTTTGCTTAATGTTTATGATTTATTTGGCTTTAGTAAGGAGCTGCTAAATAAAACAAGATATCAGGTGTTTGGAGAGATTGTAACTGATAATGTCTATGACGAAATTGATTTTGGTGATAATTTATATCTAGCAGTAGAATTTCTTCCTGGTCAATTTGATCAAAGAGCATCTAGAGCTAAGGCTTGTACAATGCTTGTTGAGCCAAGCGCTAATGTTGAAATTAAAAGCGGTAAGCTAATTATTTTTGATGATAGCATATCAAATGATGATCTAGCAAGAATTAAAAAATATTATATTAATGCTGTTGAGGCTCGTGAAAAGGATTTAAATGTCTTATCATTAAATGATGATGTGGTTGTTAAGCCTGTAAAAAAGCTTTTGGGCTTTACAAAAATGAATGAGTCGGAGATTAATAATTTTATTAAGGAATATGGACTTGCGATGAATAGTGATGATCTTTATGAGGTTATCAAATATTTTAAATCTGAGGGCAGGGAGCCTAATGAAACGGAAATTAGAATCTTAGATACCTATTGGTCAGATCATTGCCGCCATACAACATTCAATACTAAGCTTTTAGAAATAGATATTGAGGAATCATTTATTAAGAGTGAAATAGAGGAATCATTAAATCTATATTATAAAATGCGTAAGGAATTAAATAGAGAAAACAAAAATGTATGCTTAATGGATATGGCTTGCATTGCTGCAAGATATCTTAAAAAGCATGGCTATTTAGATGATTTAGAGGAATCTACTGAAAATAACGCTTGTTCAATTTTTGTTAATGTTACGGTTGATGGTAAAAAGGAAAAGTGGTTATTACAATTTAAAAATGAAACTCATAACCATCCTACAGAAATTGAACCATTTGGTGGTGCTTCAACTTGTCTTGGTGGAGCAATAAGAGATCCACTTTCAGGTAGAGCTTATGTTTATCAGGCGATGCGTGTTACTGGTGCAGGAAATATTTATCAAAGTGTTAATGAGACAATGCATGGTAAGCTTCCTCAAAGAATTATTTCAACTAAGGCTGCAAGTGGTTATTCATCATATGGAAATCAAATTGGTCTTGCTACAACACATGTAAGAGAAATTTATGATGAGGGTTATGTTGCTAAAAGATTAGAGGTTGGAGCTGTTGTTGGTGCTGTAAAGGCTTCTAATATTATAAGAGAGGAGCCAGCATCTGGTGATGTTATTTTACTTCTTGGTGGAAGAACAGGAAGAGATGGTATTGGTGGTGCTACAGGCTCATCTAAGGAGCATAATGAAAAATCTATTGAGGTATGCTCATCTGAGGTTCAAAAGGGAAATGCTCCTGAGGAAAGAAAGATATGTCATTTATTTAGAAGAAGTGAGGTTACTAAAATCATTAAAAAGAGTAATGATTTTGGAGCTGGTGGTGTAAGTGTTGCTATTGGTGAGCTTGCTTCTGGTCTGCATATTTATCTTGATAGAGTTCCTACTAAATATAGTGGCTTAAATGTAACTGAACTAGCTATTTCAGAGTCTCAAGAAAGAATGGCTGTTGTTGTTACTAAAGAAAATATGGATTTATTTATTAAATACGCTAAGGAAGAAAATATTGAGGTAACTTATGTTGCGGATGTTACTAGTGATGAGCGTATGGTAATGTATTATAATGGCGAGGTAGTTGTTGATTTAAAGAGAAGCTTTATTGATAGTGCTGGAGCAACTCATTATGCCAAGGCTAAAATTGCCTCTGTTAGCAATGAAAATCCTTTTAAGAATAAGCTAAATGGTAATTTAAAGGAAAAGATTTTTACTACTTTAAACGATATGAATGTAACAAGCCAAAAGGGCTTAATTGAAATGTTTGATGCAACAATTGGTAATTCAACTGTTTTGATGCCTTTTGGTGGTAAATATCAAAGAACGGAAACACAGGTGTCTGTTCAAAAGCTACCTGTTGATGGCTTCACAGATGATGCTTCAATAATGGCCTATGGATATAATCCAAGTATTTTCAAATGGAGTCCTTATCATGGAGCGATGTATAGTGTTATTGAAGCAGTTAGTAAGGTAGTTGCTGCTGGTGCAAGATATGATAAAATGCGTTTTTCATATCAAGAGTATTTTGAAAGAATGACTAGTGATTTATCATGGGGTAAGCCTCTTGCAAGCTTGCTTGGTGCTATTCAAATTCAAAATGATTTACATCTTCCTTCAATTGGCGGTAAGGATTCAATGAGTGGAACCTATGAGCATATTAATGTTCCACCTATGCTTATGGCCTTTGGAATAACAATGGTAGATGCTAATAATGTTATTTCTCCAGAATTTAAGAAGGCTGGAAGCTATGTTTATTTAATTAAGCATAGTCCTAAGAAGAATTATTTACCAAATATTGAAGAACTAAAGAAGATCTTTGATTATGTATCAACAAATATTGAAAACAAAAATATTATTTCTGCCTATGCTTTAGGCTTTGGTGGGGCAATTGAAGCAATTGCTAAGATGAGTTTTGGTAATGGTATTGGCTGTGATATTAAAATAGCTGAGGATTTATTATTTGATTTAAGCTATGGTTCATTTATTGTTGAGGCTAATACTTTGCTTGATAGTGAATTTGCTATTTATTTAGGTAAAACTATTGATGATAATTTAATTATCAACAATGAAATAATTAGTGTTTGTGATGCATTTGAAGTAAATCGTAAGAGATTTACTGCTGTTTATAAGGACAAGCTTGATACTAATAATGAAAAATTGAATTTGGAGTGCTTTAAAGCAGTTGAGACTAAGACTCTAAATAATAAGAATGAGGTTAAGGTGTTTATTCCGGTATTCCCAGGAACAAATTGTGATTATGATACAGCTAAGGCCTTTACAAAAGCAGGGGCCTTAGTAGAAAGCTTTGTATTTAAGAATTTAACTACTGAGGATATTAATTATAGTATTAAGCAAATGGCATTAAAGATTGATGAGGCTGATATCTTTGTTTTATCTGGTGGCTTTAGTGCTGGTGATGAGCCAGATGGTAGTGGTAAATTTATTGCCTGTGTATTAAATAATGAGGTTATTAAGAGTGCTATCAATCGCTTAATTGCTCGTCGTGGTTTAATTCTTGGTATTTGTAATGGCTTCCAAGCTTTAATTAAATCAGGTTTATTACCAGATGGTAAGATTGGTGAGGTTACTAAGGATAGTCCGACATTATTTAGAAATGATATCAATAGGCACGTTTCCCAAATTGTTTCAACTAAGGTTATGAGTAATAATTCACCTTGGCTAAGAGGTTACGGAACGGGAGAAATTCATAGCATTGCGGTAAGCCATGGTGAAGGTAAATTTGTGGTAAGCGAGAAATTAGCTAAAAAGCTATTTGCAAATGGTCAGGTAGCCTTCTGCTATGTTGATGATAAAGGAAATGAAACACTTGAATCACCATATAACCCTAATGGTAGTAATTATGCAATTGAGGGAATTGTTTCAAGTGATGGATTAATTCTTGGTAAAATGGGCCACTCTGAAAGATATGAGAATAATATCTATAAGAATATAAGTGGTAATAAAAAACAAAATATATTTGAAAATGCAGTTTCATATTTTAAAAAAAATTAAGGAGATATTAAAATGACTAAATTAGAAATGCTATATGAAGGAAAAGCAAAGCAGGTATTTAAGACAGAGGATCCAAATGTAATTATTATGCATTATAAGGATGATGCTACTGCCTTTAATGGAATTAAGAAGGCATCAATTGGTAAAAAGGGCCTTTTAAATAACAAGATTACAACAATGATTTATAAAGAATTAATCAAAAGAGGTATTCCAACTCATTATATTGAGACAATTAATGATCGCGAGCAATTATGCAAGAAGGTAACAATTTTCCCACTTGAGGTTATTGTTCGTAATATTATTGCTGGTTCTATGTCTAAGCGTTTAGGAATTCCTGAGGGTACAAAGCCTTGCAACACTATTTATGAAATTTGTTATAAGAATGATGAGCTTGGTGATCCTATGATTAATGATCATCACGCTGTAGCCCTTGGTGCTGCAACCTATGCAGAGCTTGAACAAATCTATGATTTAACAAGACGTGTTAATGAAGCATTAAAGGATATTTTTGCTTCATCAAATATTACATTAGTTGATTTTAAGATTGAATTTGGTAAAACATCTGATGGAGAAATTGTTTTAGCTGATGAAATATCTCCTGATACTTGTCGTTTATGGGATGCAAAAACAAATGAAAAGCTTGATAAGGATCGCTTCCGTAGAGATCTTGGTAATGTTATCGAGGCATATGAAGAAATTGATAGAAGATTATCTAGTGTTTTAAAGTAATATGAGCAATTTTTTGTTTGATAGTAGCCTTCATGAGGAATGCGGAGTTTTTGGAGTTTATAATGTTAAGGATGCAGCAAATCTAGTATATTTTGGACTTCATTCTCTTCAGCATCGTGGTCAAGAGGGCTGTGGCATCGTTAGTGTTGATGCAGGAAATATGAAAAGATTTAAGGGCTGTGGTCTTGTTACCGAGGTCTTTAATGAGAATAATATAAAGACATTACCTGGCAATATGGCGATTGGACATGTTAGATATTCTACTACAGGTGGTGGTGGTCTTGATAATGTTCAGCCATTTATGTTTCGCCATCATACTGGTGATTTTGCTTTAGCACATAATGGTAATTTAGTTAATTCACGTGAGCTTAAAAGATATTTAGAGGATAGAGGAAGCTTATTTCAATCAACATCTGATAGTGAAATATTAGCTCATTTGATGAAAAAAACAACCAATGAGGAAAGAAGAATTGACGCAATCATTGATGCGTTAAATATGCTTGAGGGTGCATTTAGCTTTGTTATAATAACTAAAGATAAGCTTTATGCTTGTAGAGATAAATATGGCTTAAGACCATTAAGCATTGGCTCAATTGGCGAAGGCTATGTAATAAGTAGTGAAACCTGTGCTTTTGAGGTTGTTAATGCTAAATATATTCGTGATGTTGAACCAGGTGAGGTTATTATGATTGATAAGGATGGTATTCATTCTTATCAATATTCCAAATATAAAAAGCATAAAATGTGTGCTATGGAATACATTTATTTTTCTAGACCTGATAGTGATATTGAGGGAAGAAATGTCCATGCCTTTCGTAAAGAAAGTGGAAGATTGCTATATAGACAAAACAAAACTGATGCTGATATTGTAATTGGCGTTCCGGATTCTTCGCTTTCTGCTGCTATAGGCTATTCTGAGGAAAGTGGTATTCCTTATGAAATGGGCTTGATTAAAAATAAATATGTTGGAAGAACATTTATTGAGCCTTCTCAGGAATTAAGAGAAAAGGGCGTAAGAATGAAGCTTTCAGCAGTAAGTAGTATTATAAGAGGAAAAAGAGTTATTTTAATTGATGATTCAATTGTTAGAGGGACAACCTCTAAAAGAATTGTAGCATTGCTTAAGGAGGTTGGAGCAACTGAGGTTCATGTAAGAATTGCTTCGCCCCAAATTACTAATCCTTGCTTCTATGGTGTAGATATTTCAACCTATGAGGAGCTAATTAGTGCTCATAAGAGTATTGAAGAGGTAAGGGAATATATTGGTGCCACTTCCCTTGATTTCCTATCAACTAAGGCTTTGTATGAGGCTGCAAAAAGAAGTGAGCTATGTCTTGCCTGCTTCACAGGACATTATCCAACTGAATTATATCAAACTAAAGAAGAAGCAAATAAAGATGGAAAGTTTTAGAGGTTAAAGTATGGGTTCAAAAACATATGAGGAGTCTGGTGTAAATTTAGAGGCCGGCTATGAGGTTGTAAGAAGAATTAAAAAGCATGTAGCTTCAACTAATCGTTTAGGCTGTATGGGTAACATTGGTTCATTTGGTGGAATGTTTGATTTAAGTGCTTTAAATGTTAGTGAGCCAATTTTAGTATCAGGAACTGACGGTGTTGGTACTAAGCTTAAGGTAGCTTTTGAAATGAATAAGCATGATAGTGTTGGTATAGATGCTGTTGCAATGTGTGTTAATGATGTTTTAGCACAGGGTGCTGAGCCTTTAATATTTTTAGATTATGTAGCTGTTGGTCACAATGATCCTGCTCAGGTTGAACAAATCGTTAAGGGTGTTGCTGATGGCTGTATTATGGCTGGCTGTGCTCTTGTTGGTGGCGAGACTGCGGAAATGCCTGGTCTATATGCTAAGGGTGAATATGATATTGCTGGCTTTACTACTGGTGTTGTTTCTAAAAGTAAGCTAATTGATGGTAGTAAGTCAAGCGTTGGTGATATTTTACTTGGTATACCATCAAGCGGTGTTCATTCTAATGGTTTTAGTCTCGTTAGAAAAATCATTAAGGATGCAGCACTAGATTATCATAAATATTATGATGAGCTAAATGGTATTTTAGGTGAGGTTTTATTAACTCCTACTAATATTTATTGTAAAGAAGTATTAGATGTTATTAGAAATGTTGATGTTCATGGCGTTGCCCATATAACTGGTGGTGGCTTTGATGAAAATATTCCAAGAATTTTGAAGGATGGTCAAGGTATAGTTATTAATGAAGGCAGCTGGCCAATTCTACCTATTTTTAAATTTTTAGAAAAGTATGGTAATGTAAATCATCGCGAAATGTTTAATATTTTTAATATGGGTATTGGTATGGTTTTAGAGGTTAAGTCCTCTGATAAGGATAAGGTTATAGAAATCTTAAATAAGCATAATCGTAAATGTTATGAAATAGGTTTTGTTTCAGATAAGGCTGGAGTGGAAATAAAGTGAAAAAAATAGCTGTTTTTGCTTCAGGAAGTGGAACAAATTATGAGGCTATTGTAGAGTCTATTAAAAATGATAGCCTTCATGCTGATATAGCACTTGTGGTTGTTGATAACCCTGATGCTTATGTTATCAAAAGAGCTAATAATCATAATCACAAGCTGTTTATTTTTAATCCCAAGGATTACAAAAAGAAAAGTGAATATGAGGCTTTAATATTAAATGAATTAGAAAAGGAAGAAATTGATTTAGTTGTACTTGCTGGGTATATGCGCATTCTTTCAGCTAAATTTATTAACAAATTTGGTAAAAAAATTGTTAATCTTCATCCTGCCCTTCTTCCTTCATTTAAGGGGGCACATGCTATAGTAGATGCTTATAATTTTGGCGTTAAGGTTTTTGGTATAACTGTTCACTATATTGATGAAACAATCGATGGTGGCATAATTTTAGAGCAAAGAGCCTTCCATACTGATGAAAATGATAATATAGAATCTATTGAGACTAAAATTCATGATTTAGAGCATAAATATTACCCAATTACTATTGAAAGAATACTTAAAGGAGAAATATAATGAGAGCTTTAATAAGTGTTAGTGATAAAACTAATGTAGTAGAGTTTGCTAAGGAACTTGAAAAATTAGGATATGAAATAATTTCAACATCAGGAACTATGAAAATGCTTCGTGAGGCTGGTGTTTTAGTTACATCAGTATCAGATGTAACAGGATTCCCTGAGATTTGTGATGGTAGAGTAAAAACTTTGCATCCTAAAATTCATGGTGGACTTCTTGCAAGAAGAGATTTAGCATCTCATAAAAAGGACTTAGATGATAATGACATTTCTTATATTGATTTAGTTTGTGTTAATTTATATCCTTTTGCTAAAACTATTGCAAATCCTAATCATACATTAGAGGATGCAATTGAAAACATTGATATTGGTGGACCTTCAATGCTAAGAAGTGCCGCTAAAAATTATGCTTCAGTTACAGTTTTATGTGATCCAGCTGATTATGCTAAGGCTTTGGAGCAAATAAAGGAAAACGGAAATACTACATTTGAATTTCGTCAATATTTGGCTTATAAGGTATTCACACATACTGCAAATTATGATACAATGATTTCAAGCTATTTAGCTAAGGTTTGTAATGTTAGTGATGAATTACATATTACAGCATCAAAGGTTTGTGATTTGCGTTATGGAGAGAATCCTCATCAAAAGGCAGCCTTCTATCAATCTAGTAAAAATCCTAATTTTAATTTAAGCTGTGCCAAGCAATTAAATGGTAAGGAGCTAAGCTATAATAATATTCAGGATGCTAATGCAGCATTAAGCATTGTTAAAGAATTTAGAACTCCATTTTGCGTTGCTTTAAAGCATATGAATCCATGTGGAGCAGCTATAGCAGATGATGGTCTTACTGCTTGGAGAAAGGCTTATGAAGCTGATACAACCTCTATCTTTGGAGGAATTGTTGCTACTAACTGTGAGATAACTAAGGAAATGGCATTAGAAATGAAGGCAATTTTCCTTGAGGTTATTATGGCTCCTAAATTTAGTGATGAGGCTTTAAAGGTTCTTTGTAAGAAGAAAAACGTTAGACTATTAGAGGTTAGTATGAATTATGATGATACCATTTTTGATAAACAAATTGTTTCTGTTTGCGGTGGTTATTTAGTTCAAGACTTCGATAGTGAGAAGTTTACTAATGTTGTTAAGGCGGATATGTGTGTAACAGACGTTAAGCCAACAAATGAAGAAATTTCTGATATGAATTTTGCTTGGCGAATTGTTAAGCATGTCAAGAGTAACGCAATTGTAATTGCCAAAAATGGTCAAACATTAGGAATTGGTGCTGGTCAAATGAATCGAATTGGTTCTGCACATCTTGCAATAGAGGAAGCTCATGCTTTAGGCTTTAAATCAGATTTAATTATGGCCTCTGATGGCTTCTTCCCATTTGATGATTGTGTAAAATATGCCCATGAAAATGGTGTTAAAGCTATTGTTCAGCCTGGTGGATCAGTAAGAGATGAGGATAGTATTAAGGCCGCAAATGAATTTGGAATCAGCATGCTATTTACAGGTATGCGTCATTTTAAGCACTAATGGCTAAGGTACTTGTTATTGGTAGTGGTGGAAGATGCCACGCAATTATTGCAGGCTTAAAGAAATCTCCTCTTGTTGATGAAATTTATGCGGCACCAGGAAATGCAGGAATTAGTGAGATTGCAAAGCTTGTTGATATTAAAGAAACTGATGTTACGAATTTAGTTAAATTTGCCAAGGAAGCGCAAATTGATTTGACGGTTGTAGGACCCGAGGCTGCTCTTAGCGTTGGCGTTGTTGATGAATTTAGGGCCAATGGTCTTAAAATTTTTGGTCCAACAAAGGCTGCAGCCCAAATTGAATCTAGTAAGGAATTCGCTAAAAAGCTAATGCTTAAATATAATATACCTACTGCTAAATATGAGGCCTTTGATAATTATGATGAGGCTGCCTCTTATGTTAAATCGCATGGGGCACCTATTGTATTAAAATATGATGGCCTTGCCGCTGGTAAGGGTGTTATTGTGGCAATGAGTGAAAATGAGGCACTTGCTGGTCTTAAGGAAATGCTTGTTGATAATGCCTTTGGTAAGGGTAGAGTTGTAATTGAGGATTATTTAGAGGGACCAGAATTTTCATTTATGTGTCTTGTTAATAATGATAAGGTTTATCCTTTAGAGCTAGCTCAGGATCATAAAAGAGCATATGATAATGATTTAGGACCTAATACTGGTGGTATGGGTGCTTATAGCCCTCTTCCTTTTATTACTGAAGAGGAAAGAGAATATGCTTTAGAGCACATTATGAAAAAAATGGCTAAGGCTATGGTTTTAGAGGGCGTACCTTTTACAGGTGTATTATATGGTGGGCTTATGAAAACTAAAAATGGCATTAAGGTTATTGAATTTAATGCTAGATTTGGTGATCCTGAAACTGAAGTTGTCCTACCAAGATTAGAAAGTGATTTATATAAGGCATTTACTAATGTTTTAGCTGGTAAGAAGCCTAATCTTGTTTGGAGCGAAAAACAGGCTATAGGTATTGTTTTAGCATCTAAGGGTTATCCTATGAAATATGAAAAGAATTTCTTAATTGAGGGATTAGATATGCCTAATGTATTCCATATGGGAACAAAGCTTGTTGATGGTAAATATTATACTAATGGTGGTAGAGTTTTAATTTGTGTTGCCCTTGGCTCTAATTTAAAGGAAGCTAATAAAAAGGCTAATGAAATGGTTAAAAATATCAAATGCGATAATTTATTTTATCGAACTGATATTGGTCATTATGCCTTTAAAAATAGAAAATAGGAGTTAAAATTATGGGTGAAATAATAAGTGGAAAGCTACTTGCAAAAAAAATTAAAGAGGAAATGAAGCTAGATATTGAAAAATATAATAAATTATATGGTAGAGCTCCTCATTTAGTAGTTATCCTTGTTGGTGATGATGAGGCTAGTAAATCCTATGTTAAGGGAAAGGAAAAGGCCTCTTTGGAAATTGGTGTTACTAATACTACTATCATAATGGATAGTAATACAACTGAAGAAGAGCTATTAAAGCTAATTGATGAATTAAATGATGATGATTTAGTTGATGGCATTTTAGTTCAATTACCGCTTCCAAAGCATATTGATCAGACAAAGGTTATAACAAGAATTTCTTATGAAAAGGATGTAGATGGCTTTCATCCACTTAATGTTAGTGCCCTATATGAACGCCGCTTTGGAGTAATTCCTTGTACTCCAAGAGGCATTATGGAAATATTAGAAAGTAAGAAAATAGAAATTAGTGGCAAAAGAGTATGTGTTGTTGGTAGAAGCAGCATAGTTGGCATGCCAGTTGCAAAGCTATTACTTGATGCGAATGCAACTGTTACTATTTGTCATTCAAAAACAAAGAATTTAGGCGAAATAACTAAAGAGGCAGATATTTTAGTTGTTGCTATTGGTAAGCCTAAATATATTAAGGCAGATATGGTTAAGGCTGGTGCGGTTGTCATTGATGTTGGAGTTAACAAGGATCCTCTAACTGGTAAGCTATGTGGTGATGTTGATTTCGAAAATGTTGAGCCTAAAGCATCATTTATTACAAAGGTACCTGGTGGTGTAGGACCTATGACCATTTGTTGTCTTTTAGAAAATACTTTAAATTTATATTTAAAGCATATGGAAAGAAAGGATTAGTTTATGATAGAGCGTTATAGTAGAAAGGTAATGCGTCAAATTTGGACGGATGAAAATAAATTCAATGCTTATTTAAAGGTTGAAATTTTATCATGCAGAGCTTGGAGTGAGCTTGGAGTAATTCCTAAGGATGATGTTGATAAAATCGAAAAGAATGCTAAATTTGATTGTGCACGTATTGCCGAAATTGAATTACAAACAAAGCATGATGTTGTGGCATTTACACGTTGTGTTTCTGAATCACTTGGTGATGAGAAAAAGTGGGTTCATTACGGCTTAACATCAACTGATGTTGTTGATACAGCAAATGGCTATTTATTAAAGCAGGCTAATGAAATAATTCGCGCTGATTTAGTAGCGTTTATGGATGTTTTAAAAAAGCAGGCCTTAAAATATAAGGGTACTCCTTGCATTGGTAGAACTCATGGTATTCATGCTGATATAACCTATTTTGGTTTAAAATGGGCTTTATGGCATGAGGAAATGAAACGTAATTTAGAAAGATTTGATGCGGCCGCTAAGGGCGTTGAGGCTGGAAAAATGAGCGGAGCTGTAGGTAATTTTGCCAATATTCCTCCATTTATTCAAGACTTTGTATGTAAGAATTTAGGCATTGATTCAGCTAATGTTTCAACTCAGGTTTTACAGCGTGATAGACATGCCTACTATATTGCTACTTTGGCTTTAATTGGTGCTAGCATTGAGCAAATGGCCTTTGAAATTAGAAATCTTCAAAGAACAGAGGTTCATGAGGCAGAAGAAGCATTTACTAAGGGTCAAAAGGGCTCTTCAGCAATGCCTCATAAGCGTAATCCTATTGGTAGTGAAAACATTGTTGGCTGTGCGAGAGTATTAAGGGGCTATATGGCTACCTCATATGAGAATGTTGCCTTGTGGCATGAGCGTGATATTTCTCATTCCTCAACTGAAAGAATTATTCTTCCTGATGCAACTATGCTACTTGATTATATGCTTAATCGTTTTAAAAACATATTAGAGAATTTGGTTGTTTATCCTGAACAAATGCTTAAAAACATTTATTTAACTCACAAGGTTATTTTTGCTCAAAGAGTAATGAATGCTTTAATTTCTAAGGGCTTATCTCGTGAGAGTGCTTATGATTTAGTTCAGCCTATTGCTATGAAGGCTTATAATGAAGGTCTTGATTATCAAGAGCTTTTAAGAGAAAATGAAGAAATTAAAAAGAATCTAACTAATGCTGAACTTGACAATTGCTTCACATTAGATTATTATTATAAAAACGTTGATTTCATCTATAAACGTGCTGGATTGGAGGAATAGCAGATGAATTTTGATAATATAAGAACAGGTTTAACCTTTGATGATGTTTTATTAATTCCACAAAAGAGTGAAATACTTCCTGGACAGGTTTCACTAAAAACTCATTTAACAAAGAATATTGTATTAAATATCCCTATTGTTAGTGCAGCAATGGATACAGTTACTGAATCTAAGCTTGCAATAGCTTTAGCTCGTGAGGGAGGAATTGGCTTTATTCATAAGAATATGTCAATTGAGGCTCAAGCAAATGAGGTTGATTTAGTTAAGAGAAATGAAAGCGGAATGATTTCAAACCCTATTACTCTAAATGAAAATCAAACTATTATTGAGGCACATGAAATTTTAAAGAAATTTAAGATTTCTGGTCTTCCTGTTGTTGATAAGGATGGTATTTTAGTTGGTATCGTTACAAATCGTGATTTAAAATACTTACCTGTAGATGATACTCTTGTTAGTAAGGTAATGACTAAAGATAATCTTGTTACTGCAAAGGCAGGTACTTCATTAGAGGAGGCAGGTAAAATATTATGGGAGCATCGTATTGAAAAGCTTCCAATTGTCGATGATAACAATAAGCTTGTTGGTTTAATTACATCTAAGGATATTGATAATGCTACTAACTTCCCTAATGCTTGTAAGGATGAGCGTGGTAGATTACGTTGTGGTGCTGCTGTAGGTGTTGGACCTGATACAATGCAAAGAGTTGAAGCTTTAGTTAAGGCAGGCGTTGATGTTATTACTGTTGATAGTGCTCATGGACACTCTAAAAATATTATTGAAACAGTAAGAAAAATAAGAAATGCTTATCCAAATTTAGGCTTAATTGCTGGTAATATTGTAACTAAGGAAGCAGCAGAGGAGTTAATTAAGGCTGGTGCTGATACTGTTAAGGTCGGTATTGGACCTGGTAGTATTTGTACGACTCGTGTTGTTGCTGGTGTTGGTGTTCCTCAAATTACAGCTGTTGGTGATGTTTATGAATATTGTAAGGACAAGGGTATTTGTGTAATTGCCGATGGTGGTATTAAATTTAGTGGTGATATTGTTAAGGCTTTAGCTGCAGGTGCTGATTGCGTTATGCTTGGTTCTGTACTTGCTGGTTGTAGTGAGGCACCTGGTGATGAGGTTGTATTCCAAGGTCGTAGATTTAAGGTTTATGTAGGTATGGGATCTCTTGCTGCCATGAAAAGAGGCTCTGCCGATCGCTATTTCCAAGCTAAGGAGACAACTACTAAGAAACTAGTTCCTGAAGGAATTGAAGGAAGAGTTGCTTATAAGGGACCTCTTGCTGATACAATTTATCAGTTATGTGGTGGAATTCGTTCTGGTATGGGATATTGTGGAACTCCAGATATTAGCCATTTAAAGACAGATGCTAAATTTATTAGAATTACTAATGCTGGCTTAAGAGAATCACATCCTCATGATGTTGATATTACTGTTGAAGCTCCAAACTATACAAAGTAGGATTTATATATGAAAAATGAGAAGATTATTGTTTTAGACTTTGGTGGTCAATATAATCAATTAATCGCAAGAAGAGTTAGAGAATTAAATGTTTATTGTGAGGTCTATCCTTATACACTTTCTCTTGATAAAATAAAGGAATTAAATCCCAAGGGAATTATTTTTACTGGTGGACCTAATAGTGTTTATAAAGATGATTCACCTCTTTGTGATAAAAAAATATTTGAGCTAGGTGTTCCTATTTTAGGAATTTGCTATGGTGCTCAATTAATTGCTCATCTTTTAGGTGGCGAGGTTAAGAAGGCGCCTGTAAGTGAATACGGAAAAACTCTTGTAAGCGTTAAAAAGGATTCAAAAATTTTTAGTGATGTATCTGATGATACTGTATGCTGGATGAGTCATACTGATTTTATTTCTAAAATGCCTATTGGTTTTAATAATGTAGCATCTACACCTGTATGTCCTATTGCCGCTATGGAAAATGAAAAAGATCATATTTATGCTGTTCAATTCCACCCTGAGGTAATGCATAGCGAGGAAGGTATGAAAATGCTTAAAAACTTCGTTATGGATGTATGTAAATGCAAGGGTGATTGGCAAATGCATGAATTTGCTAAGGAAACAATAGCTAATTTAAAGAAAAAAATAGGTAATGGTAAGGTATTATGTGCTCTATCTGGTGGTGTTGATTCCTCAGTTGCTGCTGTATTATTATCTAAAGCTGTTGGCATGCAATTAACATGTGTTTTTGTTGATCATGGCTTACTTAGAAAAAATGAAGGCGATGAGGTTGAGGCTGTTTTTGGTCCTAATGGCCCATATGATCTTAATTTTATTAGAGTTGATGCTAGCGAACGCTTTTATGAAAAATTAAAGGGTGTTGTTGATCCTGAGCGTAAAAGAAAAATTATTGGTGAGGAATTCATAAGAGTTTTTGAGGATGAGGCTAAAAAAATAGGTGAGGTTGATTATTTAGTTCAAGGAACTATTTACCCTGACGTTATTGAATCAGGTCTTGGTAAATCAGCTGTCATTAAGTCACATCATAATGTTGGTGGACTTCCAAGCGTTGTATCATTTAAGGAAATTGTTGAACCACTTCGCCTATTGTTTAAGGATGAGGTTCGTAAGGTTGGCTTAGAGCTTGGCATTCCTGATTATTTAGTATATCGTCAACCATTC
>CALCWU010000204.1 GCA_937905855.1 uncultured Mollicutes bacterium | reverse complement strand
CATTACCAGCTTCAATATAATTTGGACAATTATAAACCTTACTTTTTCGTAAGCCTGAACAAAATCCTGAAGGAAGATAATCTAAAAAAGAATCTTGTATTGATTGAGCATAAACTAATTTTTCAAGATTATATAAAGCACAATCAGAAAATAATGCTAAGTCAGATATTTCCTTTAGCTTCTTACAATTAGCAATTCCCATCGATAAAACTGTTCCAAATCCCTTTATTGTTTTTAAATTATCGCACTTGTTAATAGCATAAGGATGAATGATTTGCCCACTTAATTGTAAATTACAAATTTTAGAATTTTCCAAAGCCTTAAAGCCAATACCAAGAACCTTAAAGCCATCTATTTCTTTAGGTATTTCAACATCACCTTCAAGTGAATCATCATATCCACTTACTATAAATCCGCCCATTCTTTCAAACCTAAAAAAATCAACAATACGAAAATAATAAGCATTAGTTGGTGAAGTTATTGGACTACAATCTCTTGAGAATATTTCTAAATTATTTTTATCATAAGATGCAACACCTGCAGTAATATAATTTTTGAACAATAATCCACTAAAGCCTTCAATCTTTTTTTGGGACAAATCAGACATATCATAATAATATTGGTTATAATATGGTTTATATTCTTGTGAGTTATCAAAAGGAATATTGTTTATATAAAGATCCTCATATGAATAATATGTATATGACAAGCCATCTAAAGTTACTGTATCCTCAGACTTATATTTATTAATAGGAGAAATTTTGTCTTTTTTATTACATGAGCAAACTATAAATATAAGCAAAAATAGATTAATTAAAATTATTATTTTTCTTTTCATAAGCTCCTCCTATAAATACTTTATTTTGGTTTTATAAAACAATCCATTTTGAATATCAGGTTTATCAAAATTAAAATAAATATGACCATCCTCAAGCCTAAATTTTTCACTGCCCTCAGCAATGGTTATTTCTCCCTCACAATTTAAGCCATTATTCAAAAAAGGTAAATAGGCCTTATTGTTCTCATCATAACAAATAAAACCACCTTGATATTTAGTATACAGCTTGTCATTTAGTTCAATTTTATAATTATCAAAAACATAGAAAGGAATCGAATTAAATGAAATATAATTTCCATCTTGGTGATATACAAAACTATAATTAGAACCAGACCAAACTATACTACTAGTATTCACTAAATTAATCTCTTTTAAATTTGGGCAAAGATAAATAGATGATTTTCTTAAACCAGTGCCTATGATAGAACCATAGCGATCATGTTTTAAGTCATTTAAAAATTCAAGGGAAACTAAAGAATTTAAATTATACAATGAACAATCAGAAAATAAAGTAATACCACTTATATATTTAAGGTTATTACAATTACTAATTCCCATTGATAGCACTATCACTTTGTCCTTTCTTGTCTTAAAATCTAAAAGTTCATTACAGCCATCAAAAGCATAAGGATGAATTATAAAAAAATGTTCATTCATAATTTTAATACTTTTAATTGGTGCTAAAGCTAAGGCTTTAAAGCCAATTCCCCAAACAATCTCATCTTTAATTTCGCCACGTATAAAGACGTCACTAGAAACATCATTTGTATATCCCGTTACTATAAATCCCTTCTCCAAGTGATACATATCATTTAATTTATAGCTTACAGCATTAACTGGAGCATAAAGTGGTGATGAGTAATATTTATACAATACATCCCAGTAATCACCACTATTTTCACTATGCTCAGGAAATAAACCAACATCAGAAAGAGTTTCTAGACTAGACATATCATAATAATATTGATTATAAAAGTTTTCATTTGCTTCCTTTTTAAATGGTCTTTCAATGTCTAAATCATAATATGTATATATTATGCCATCCTCAATATATTGATCTCCTTCATTAAATTCATTTTCCTTCTTACTGCAAGACATACACGCCAAGATAAATAAAACAAAAAATATTCTTTTAAACTTCATATACCTCACCTCATTTAATTGATAGCGCTTTCATCGACTATATTATAACATATAAATAGTACAAAAAAAAAGTAGGTTTAATACATAACCTACCTTAATACTGAAATATATTTTAAAAGCTCATTATATGCTAACCTTAATTTATCAGTTGTCTTTTTTAAGAAATCAACATAATTGTTAGCATTAGTGGTAATATCGTTACATTGTTGCCTACAAAGGTTTGATAACTCAGATTGAAATGAATCATTAAGATACATAACATTATTAATAAGACCATCATTTTCGTTTCTTATTTTATTAATAAGATTTTGAAAATAATTTATATAATTAACCAAATTATCCACTCTATCAATAGAAACATTACAAGCATTATAATCTTCATTAATATTTAAAAAATTAATAACATTATTAATGTATGTTTTTAAATTATCAGTTATACTTTTTAATTTGTCAATTAAAGAAATATAACTAGAACAATAATTTTTAAAGCTATTAAAGCTTTCATTTAGTACTCTTAAATTATCTTTTAAATTAGATAATGATTTCTCTAAGCTTCTTTTGTTAACTTCTAATTGCTTAATTATATTTTCTAATTCTTTATTAACACCATTAACATAGCTAATATTTGATTCAATATTTCTTAATGCCTCATTTGCTCTTCGAAGAGCCTCATTAGCATTTCCTAGATTAGCATTCGCACAAGAAACGCCTCTGCTTGCTTCATTTTTAGCTCTTGCATAAGCCTCGTTATTCATTCTATCAACATCACTGTTACCAGTTGAAGTTGGCTTAGATATATTGGACATTGCCCTTGATGCTGCTTCTCTTTCAGCCTCTGATTGAGCAACAATGCTTTTACATTCCTCTATATGCTTTAAAGCCTTATCGCGTTCATTATCTAATTGATTTAAAACATAATTATTATCATCAATAACATTTTTGGCTATATCAATATCATAATTAATTTTGTCTAAAGATTCATTAATTGTATTTATTGCTTCGTTAATTTTATTCTCAATAATCTCATGAGCTTTATTGGCATCAGAATAATATCTTTTTAAATCATTTTCAATATTATCCAAATTACTTTTAAAGCTTTCAATATAGCCTCTTGTAGTATTTACCTGAAAGCTCATAGCTTAACCCTCTTTTTTTCAATTAGAGAGGCAATTGATTCATATTTATAATCATCAGGATTTATTTTTGATAATTTATTAATTATATCATAATAATTTCCTAGATTTCTATTGAAGCTATTAAGCGGCTTTTTTAGCTCATTTAATAAAGATTTACCGATATCATCATCCCAGGATGTAATATTTATCTTATATTCACTAACATCAATGCTTTCGCCAAAAAATGAACCATCAGGTATGGTAATTTTTCCAAAAAAAGCCATTATTTCTCTCCTGATTTACGAAGCTGGTCTAATGCCGCTTTAAATCTCTCTATATATTTATCTAATTCCCCTTTAAGCTTTTCTCCTCTTTGAATTTGAGAATTAAGCATTAAAAGCTCATCATTCATTTTTTTATTAAATGAATTATAAAGATCGCCTTCCCAATGAGTTCCAAGTGAAGCAATATAATTTTGAATTAGCTTAATGTTATCCTTCATTTCGTTATTATAGTTATTAAGCTTTTCGGCGAAATTTGATACAACCTTATCAGCATACTCAATTTTTGAAGAAATGTTTGCCATTATAATCTACCAATTAATCCTTTCGCAATATTTTCAGCCTCAGCAATACCTTTGGCTCCATTTATTACCTTTTCAGAGCTTTCATTAATTATCGAATTAATGCTTGCAATAGTTTGGGTAATTTTTTGAACAAGCTCAACAGCCTCTTTAGAAGCATCAGATTCAAAATTTGCTTTAAAGCTACTAGCACCTTTCATAAATTCTTTAGTGCTTTCATCCATCTTATCCATTGTTTTCTTTAAGGCAGCAATTAGCCTAATAACATAATCTGTATCAATCTTCATTATTTTAGCTCCTTCCAAATATCATTTGCTTTAGATTCAATATCAAAGGCTCTAATCTTTACTCCATAAGGATTTACATATAAGGCACCATCATCAGAATCAATAGTCTTTTTATTCTTCATTTCCTCATATGAACCATAAATAGTATAATCCTTATATTTATTATTAGTGTCATTATCAATCAATTTATCGATATAGTCATTTGTTTCTAAACTAACAAGCACAAATATTTTATATCTATTACCATATTTATAAAGCGTTTTGACTATAGTTTGAATTTCGTCTTTGCTATATTGTTTATAGCTTTCTTCTGTTTTATCATCATCTATACCAGCAATAGACATACCTAAATCTCCAAGGCCTAGACTATCTAGAATCGAAACATCTTCGGCATCTACTTTATTTTCCTTTTTCACTTGTTTTTGGTTATTAGAAATAATAGCGTTTTGACTATACAACCACTCGACATTATGGAAAATTAAATACATTGGTTCAAAATTAAAATTAGAGCTATTATTACTAATTTGCTCACGCTTTTGATATTCTTCATAAATTTCATTTAGCTTATTAGCCTTATCAAAATCATTAGTGTACTTGGAAATTTTGTTTCTAATTAAGCTTGCTTTATTACCAAAGCCTTTAAAAAAGCTTTCACTTTCGCTAACGTTAGAAAAATACATTACATTTTTGTTAACATTATGAAGATACATTAATGAAGAAATTCTTTCAAGCATATAAAGCTTACTAGGGCTAGCAAAGCCTATATAATTTGTAGCACTCTTAGCGGTTGAGAAAACCATATTTGTTTTAAGTAAGCTTGCTGATGAAACACCAATAGGCAGATTAAATATTTCATAAGATTTATCTTTGTTTTCAGTTGTAAATTCATTACATTTCAATCCATCGCCAAGAGGATATAGACCTTCTTCATTAGCAATAATCTGAATTGTCTCAGGGAAATCTTTATATTTTTCTCTTATTCTTCTAGCAATATTTTTCTTTTGAGTATCATTACCAACAAAAGCACTCTTGATATGTCTTAAATCTTGAAGACCTCCATTAGTCGTAATTAAAGCCATACCCTTTTGCTTAAGTTCAATTGCATATTGGTTTTTAACTGTAAAATCAACACAAGGCAATATCTTAGTTAATGCATCATCACTTCCAAGATTTAAAACAATTCTATTAGGTATTTGGTTAATTGTTTCAGGAGTTAGCTTACTATCGATTGACTGACCTGAAAAAACAATACCAATTCCTGATGCTCTTACCGTTTTAATTATATTAGCAATCTTTTCTGATACTTTATTACCAGTATCAAAATCTTTAAACATCTGATTGTATTCATCAATAATAAATAAAGCAAATGGCATTTTTGGCAATTTACCATTTATTACATCAGGAAGCATATTATACTCCTTCATATCAGAAACCCCGGCACTAATATATTGTTTAGCTCTTTTATTATGAAGAGAATTAATCAAATCAAATAAATCAAGAACATTTTCAGTTTTACTTTTTAATGATAAATATTTAATATGAGGAATATATAAATTATCTTCATCTATATTCTTAATATATTTAGAGAATTCTGGAGCATTAGTTCCATCCGTTTTAAAATCAGCAAGATAAAGCTCTAATTCATCAGGAGCATAAAAATATGCCATACTTAAAATCATCAAATGTAACAATGATGACTTACCACTATTAGTACTACCTACTAAAAAAATGAAATTTTTATCAGAGCATGAGCCAAATGTAAAATTATAATAAGCATCATTATCCATACCAAATGGCACCGTAATCTTATCATAGAATTTAGTTAAAGGATATCTTGAAATCTTATTTTCAGTAATAGCTATAACCTTATTAAGTGACAAAATATTAGCTTCACGTTCGCGTTCCTTAAGCTTTAAATAAAAATCTTCACTATTGAAATCATCTGTTAAAATATCATTTGTAAAAGGAGCGCCATTATATTGCATATTAAAATCATCATCGATTTCAATAATATCCGCTTTAAGTCTTTTATCACTTAAAAATTTACAATCACTATCTTTGTCAACACAAACAATTGATAATATTCCTTTCTTTACACCACGTAAAAGAATATTTAAAATATTATCTTCAGCATTTTTATTATCTTCTAAGCAATGAGGATAATAATTAATTACATTTAAAATGATTTGCATCATATTATCAGGATTATTTTTATTGTAATCAAAAATATCATCAATGTCATCACTTAAATTAATGGCGGTTGAGCGTTCATTAGCCATATTTTCTAAATTTTTTAAATAATCATCTAATTCTTTTGAATTAGCAGTCAACTTTGCCTTATTGTCAGTTAGACTAATTACAGCCTTTGACCCAATATTTTTTGAAATTGTTGTTGCAAGAGCTCCTACGGTTGATTCACTTGCTGATTCCATTCCAGCAAACAATAAATTATTAGCAGGAAGATTAGCACTTAAGGAAAAATAAATATTTCTTATAAGCTTCAATAATTTTTTAGAATTGTCAAAAGGATCTAAAATATCCTTTGAAGCCTTAATAATTATTACCCCATTAGAATCCTTAGGATCATAATAAACAGGAATTGTTGATTGCCATAATTTAGGATTATTAATTAAATAATCTATGTTCTTTATCATCTCATTACTAAGATTTTGTTTAGGATTATATTTTTTGAATCCTATCAAAAATTTGTAATCTGCAGTATCACTAAAATTATTACCAATCTTCTTTTCATTTAATTTTTTGAAATCATTATTAATTTCCTCATTTAATTTTGAAACTACGTAATCAGTTTCCTCTCTTAATGCAGAATACCTATTATTTATTTTTTCGTTGCATTCCTTTAAAAAATTTTCAACATTTTCTTTTTCACTAGTCATCATTTTAGATTGAATACCAGTATCAAGTAATAGCTTCACACTATTTTTTACAATATATCTTAAATCAACAAGACACTGACAAAATCTTTTTTGAGGTTCAATATCATCTAAAACACTTTTACTTCTTGATACAGCAATAATGGCCTCTCTTCCATCATGAACAAGCTTATTAAAAAAAGCCTCAACCTCGCCAAAAGGAATTCTTGTAGGCTTAAGAGTTTTAATATAATCACTAATTCTAAATTCCAAGCCTTTAGTATTTTTTTGAATATTAGCCCAATTATCATAAATATTTTCTAATGATTCTAAAGAATCCGAAAATGTTTCTTTTAAATCACTAGTATAATCGGCCTCCAATATCTTCTCATAGCGATTTTTTGCTTGCGTATCAAAATCTGCTTTCATTTTAATTATATCATTTGCTTCAGCACCAAACTTATTTACAATTTCTTGTGCTCTTTTTATATAATCAGGCATAATAAATCCTCCATCAACTACTAATCAAAATTTAAAAACTTACACCATAATGCTTAAATAGTACAGCTAAAGCGATAATTAAAGGAATTATACTAAAGAAAAAGGCTTCTGTTATACCAGTACTAATTTTTCTATTAGCAAATAATGTGAATATTGCTGTACTTATAAAGATAGAGATAGCAATAATTGTTAAATCTCTACCCAAGAAAAGCATAACAATTCCCACAATATTGGCAACATATCCAAGTAGATTATAAAGATAGAACTCCAATCTTGTCGCTCTTCTATATCGTATTTTACTTCCAAAGTTTGTATGGCTAAAGCATGTAGCTATTGAAGAAATGATAGCTGTTCCAACTATACTACCAGCAATAACTAAAACTCTTAACATTCCCTCAAAATATTCTCTACCTACTATAACAGATAAAATTATTCCACTTGTAAAAATGCAAAAGCAGGTTTCAGATTTAATAGATTTTCGAAGCATCCTTCTAACTAAAAAAATTAAAATTGGACTTAAAATGGCACAAATACCAAGTACAAGAGAATATTCATTAGGAACTGCTTTTATAAAATATAAAACTAGAGTTACAGCATTAAGTAAAAGATGGACTATAACATCTTTTTGATAATTATCATTTAAAAACGCATAACGAGCTGTAAAAACTCCCATAAATACCAAAGCAATTGCAATAGCGTAGCAATAATTATTGTAATCACTAGAAAAATAACCATAGGCACCAACAGCTATAGCTAAAATTATTGAAATTATAATTGGAACAATAATTGCAATTCTTCTTTTACGTCTTCTTTGCTTATTTATTTTGATTACCTGAAGCTCCTCTCTTTCTCTTTTCAAAGCTTCTTCCTTTTGTCTTTGCTCTCTTTCAATTCTTTTCTTTTCCTCTTCAGCCTTTATAACCTCTTCATATTCGATTTTTCTTTTTCTTTCCTCATCGAATACCTCATCAGCTAAAGCATTTAGCTTTTGGTGCATATCTTGCACTTTGCTATATTTTTTTGCAAGAGGATTTATCTTAAGAGCTTTAACATTATTTGCCCAAGCTAAGCTATGAAAGCTTTCATTAGCTAATGCTATAACCTTTTTATCAAATTCCAAAGCCTCATTTACAAGTTTACATTCTTCCTTTAGGCTATCAAGGATAGCTAAATTTTTACACTTAGTTCGAGCCTTTGCAGACATATCCCTAACAATCTTATCTGTGTCCTCTACATCCTTAATCCAATAAGCACTTCTTATAGCCTTATTTAAATCTAAAATTCTTTGATCAGCTTCATTAGCAGCATCAATTAGCTTTTGAACTTCTTTAGCTTTAGCTATAGCCTCTTGTTCCCTCTTTAATTCTTCTTGCTTTTTAGCTAAAGCTATAGCCTTTTCTTTAGCGATTCTTGCTTCTTCAGCTTTTCTTGCTTCTTCCTCTTTTTTATCACTAATATCTTTAGAAATAACATATTCAGCTTCACGTTTTAATTGCTCAAAAAGACTGGAATTCATTTTTTTTTTAATTATATCAGCATCTACACTTTTGGTATGATCATAAAAATTATTATAATCATTTGCCCAAGAAACATTATGAGTAGCCTTAGACCATTTATTTATTTCCTCATCAAGCTTATTTATTCTCTCTCTTAAGGCTGCCTCATCATTAAATGCTTTATATTTGGAGTCATTGCCGATATTTAAATCAGCAAACATATCCTTCTTTTTTCCAGCCATAAAACTCACTCCTCATTATTTTTTTAAAGTCTCAATCATAAGATAATTATAGTTTATAGATTATGAAAAGTCAAGAAAATGTCTTTTTTACCATAACGAAAAAAAGCATATAAGAAATAATCCTATATGCTAAATTTAAGCTAATCCTAATCCTTTAAATAAAACATTTCATAATTCATTTTATAATCCCATGGCTTAACGACAAAATTATCTATTTCAGCCTTTGTAATATTTGCCCAATCAGCACTTGTTCCATTATAATAAATGGTCTTAACGTTAGTACAATATTCAAATGCACTTTGATTTATAGTCTTTAATGATGATCCTAAAACGATAGATTCAAATTTAGTATTGCCAAAGGCATGAGAATCAATAACTGTTACACTATTTGGTAAAACAAGCTCATACTCATAATTTTTATTGTTTAAATTAACGCAATCATAAAATGCATATTCACCAATATAATCAAGCTTTGAATCACTAGCAAATTCTACATTTTCTAATTTTTTACATCTTAAAAAGGCATTATATCTAATCTTTTCAACACTTGAAGAAATAATAACATTTTTAACCTTCTTGCCAGGACCAGCAGTGCATTTCTTTCCTATTTCAACAACACCATCAGGAACAACTAGAGTATCAGATGTACCATAATAATGAACTAATACATTATTCTTAATAACATAATCCTTAATTCCCCAATGAAAGAATAATACTAATAATGATGTGGCTACTGGTATTGCATACAAAAATGAAAGTAATATGTAATCATCATCGTTTTCAATTATATAAAATATTGTTAAAATAGCAGCACTTACAAATATAAAGGCGGCAATAGTTGTTTGAACTCTTCCATAGAACATCATAACAACACCACCAACACTGGCTATAAAGCCAACAATCATATACCACATTAAACCTGCACAGCGATCATTATATTCATTATCGCTAAATTTAGTAATTAAAGATGTTGCAAGAGAAGCTATTAATATTATAGCACCCATTACTAGGCCCATGATAATTCCACTAAATAGCTTTGTTGAAATTACAATTGCTAAAATATTACCACTAATAAAAATTGAAATGCCACTACTAATTTTAAATCCTGAAGCCTTAAATCTACCAAAAATGGTTATGATAGAGCTTAAAAATGCCCATTCTGATAAAACTATTGCATATTCCTTAGGAATTGCCTCAACAAAAGTTAACCCGAGACTAACAATAGCTATTAGAGAATGAATAACAACATCAAATGGTGCTTTAATTCTTGATGTTGCAAATTGCAAAGTAAATATAACTAGAAGAAAAATACCAAGCGCACCTGCAAAGCAATAATTTTGATAGTCCTTAAAAATAAAACCAAGGCCAGCTGCCACTAAAGCTAAGATAATTCCTAAAACAATTGGAACAACTGTCATAATTTTGTTTTTGATTTTCTCTAGTTTTAAAGCCTTAGCAGCCGCAATTTCTTCTTGACGCTTTCTTTCGGCCGCAGCTTTTAAAGCTTCCTCTTTAGCAATTCTTGCTTCCTCTTCTCTTTTCTTTTTCTCCAAAGCTGCCTTCTTAGCTTCTTCCTTCTTTAAAGCCAAAGCTTCTTCTTCCTTTGCTTTTTGTTCTGCAACTATATTATCAGCCATAGACTTTATTTCTAAATAAAGAGGTTGCTCATTACTATATTTTTTTGCAAGTATACTTATTTCAAGATTTAAAACCTTGGAAGCCCACGTACTATTTTGCGTTTTAGCTTTTGCTAAAGCTTTAACATTTTTATCAAAAACAAGTGCTTCATTTACAATTTCACACTCTTCCTTTAATTTTGTAAGTATTCCTAAATTCTTACATTTAGCTCGAGATTTTGGTGAAATTTCACTAACAAATTTATCAGCTTCAGCTACATCATTTACCCAGTACGCACTTCTTACAGCCTTACTTAAATCTAAAATTCTTTGATCAGCCTCATTAGCATCATCAATTATCTTTTGAGCTTCTTTAGCTTTTGCTATAGACTCTTGTTCTTTCTTTAATTCCTCTTGTCTTTTAGCTTCTGCTAAAGCTTTTTCTTTAGCAATTCTTGCTTCCTCTTGCTTTTTAGCTTCTTCTTGTTTTTTTCTTTCAAGATCCTTAGCTATAATATAATCAGCATCGCGCTTTAATTGCTCAAAAAGACTAGCATTCATAATTTTTGTAATTATATCAACATCAATACTTTTAGTATGCTCATAAAAGTTTTTATAATCATTTGCCCAAGAAATATTATGTTCTAGATTAGACCATTTATTTATTTCTTCATCAAGCTTATTGATTCTTTCTCTTAATGTTGCCTCATCATTAAATGCTTTATATTTAGAACTATTGCCAACATCTAAATCAGCAAACATATCCTTCTTTTTCTCACTCATAAAAACTCACTCCTTATTTGATATTTCGATTGTTTATAACATAGATTTATTATAGTTTATAAGCTATAAAAAGTCAAGAAATGTCTTTTTTTACAAAATAAAAGCATATAGGAATTCCTATACGCCATTATTTTATTCTTCAGTTTTATTTTCTTCGATAGTTTCTTGTTTGCTATCTTCTTTAGTTTTTGTATCTTCATTAATAAGATTAGTACAAAAATAAGTAATTTGACTTACAAATCCTAATTCAATAGCTAAAATTAGCATTTCCATTCCTTTATAAGAAGAAATAAGCTTTTGAGTAGTATTTGATATATAAGTTGTTTCAGCTTCTAAGTTTGCAATTGAAGCATTTAAAGAAATAAATGAAGTATATAGTGTTACTAAATTCAAGGCTAAAATAACAATCACTACAATTGAGCCCCATTTCTTGTCCTTTAAAGCAAAAACATAAGCAACAATTAATAATGCTATTTCAAGTATACTAATTAAGCTTGGATTAGTAGTAGTTTCTTCTGTTGTAGAGAAAATACTAGTTAAAATTGTTGAAAACAAATTTACACCGACCAATAATATTATCATTGAAATTAATAAGAACATCTTATTATCCTTCTTCAATAATGTTACAAGTAAAAAGCCAACACATAATAGTGCAAGGGCAGCTATAATAGTTATAGCATTTA
>CALCWU010000203.1 GCA_937905855.1 uncultured Mollicutes bacterium | reverse complement strand
TGGTATTTTTTACTAGCTTCTTCACCAATTTTATTATAATGATTAATTGTTAGCTTATTTAAATCAATACATACGTGCTTTGTTTTCTTACAAAAGCGAAGCATTGCCTCCGGATATTCGCCATGAGAATTAACACAAACACCATTTATAAATTTATGTCTAGCAATTGATGTCGCAAATAAAATATTAGCATTACGCTTTTCAACTTCATTTGTAAAATAAGCTAAGTTATCTACGTAGCTTGTATAAGGATCAGTATGACGCATTTCGTCATCCTTTTCATCATTATGGCCAAATTGGCATATTACTAAATCACCAGCATTTAATAAATCTAATATAAAGGAAAAACGACCCTCATCAATAAAACTTTTAGTACTTCGACCATTTTCAGCATAATCTCTAACAACAACATCATTTTCAACAAACATGTTTAATAATTGTCCCCATCCAAGCTGAGGATATCTCAAATAATTATTAAAACGCATTGTCGAATCACCAATCATATATATATGTCTCATTTTCCTCCTAAAAAAATTAAGAGGGATTAAAATCCCTCAAATTTAAAAATTAATATTTCTTTTTACGAGCCTCTTGACGTTTTTGTTTACGAACATCGCTAGGTTTTAGATAATATTGACGTTTCTTCGCCTCTTGAAGGTTTCCAGATTTAGACACTTCGCGCTTAAAACGACGTAATGCATCTTCAAGATTATCTTCTTTAACTATTGTCTTTGGCATACTAAGCCTCCTTCCAAGGACGAATTCCTATGTAATTATACAAAAAAATATGTCGTTTGTAAAGCATTATTTTTACATTTTTTCATAATTTTTTCATTTTTTTAGTCTAATTCAATTTTTCCCGTATATAATTGATAATATATACCTTTTTTATCTAATAAATCATCATGTGTACCTCTTTCAATTATAATACCATGATCTAATACCATAATTGCATTGGCATTTTTTATTGTTGATAATCTATGAGCTATAACAAATACTGTTCTTCCGCTCATAAGCTTATCCATTCCTTTTTCAATTAGGCTTTCTGTTCTTGTATCAATTGATGAAGTTGCTTCATCCAAGATTAAAACAGGACAATTTGCAATAGCCGCTCTTGCAATTGAAAGAAGCTGGCGCTGACCTTGACTTAAATTACCCCCATCAGCCCTAACAATTGTATCATAGCCATTTGGTAAACGTCTTATAAATCCATCAGCATTAGCAAGCTTTGCAGCCTCTATTACCTCTTCATCTGTTGCATCAATTCTACCATATTTAATATTATCTTTTATACTACCAGTAAATAAAGTTGTATCCTGTAAAACAATTCCTAATGAATGTCTTAAATCATTTTTACAAATGTCACGGACATCAATACCATCATAAGTAATTGTTCCTGAATTTATTTCATAAAATCTATTAATCAGATTAGTAATTGTTGTTTTTCCTGCTCCAGTTGAACCAACAAATGCTATTTTATGGCCAGGCTTTGCATATAAGCTCAAATCCTTCAAAATAGGCTTACCTGGTATATATGAAAAATCAACATTGTAAAACCTTACATCTCCCCTTAAAGGAATAAGAGCTCCATCAGGCTTTTGCCATGCCCAATTGTTTGTTTTTTCGTTTGTAATTATACCGTCATCATCAACATTGACTAATCTAACATTTCCATTATCGATTTCTGGCTCTTCATTCATTAGCTTAAAAATTCGTTCTGCTCCAGCTAAACCATTTAATAATAAATTTGATTGCTGAGTAAATTGATTAATTGGTAATGCTGTTTGTCTTACTAAAACTAAATATGCGGCAATTCCACCAGATGTTAAAGAAATTATACTATTATTGCTGATTGCAATTATACCACCAAGAATAGCAACAATAGCATAGTTTATATAAGAAATCGAAACAACCATTGGTACCATTGAAAATGAATAGCGTAGTGCTTCATAGCCTGCATTTTTTAATCTAACATTTTCTTCATGGAATTTATTAATATTTTCATTTTCATGATTAAATACCTTAACAACCTTTTGTCCCGAAATAGATTCCTCAACAAAGCCATTAACTCTACCCATAACCATTTGTTGTTCATTAAAGGCCTTTTTACTTCGCTTTGAAGCATATATTATATAACTGGCCATTATAATATAAAACGCAACACAAATAAGAGATAATAGCCAATTAATAATAAAGATTACGATGAACAAGCCTACAATTTGAACCAAGTTAGATATCATCATTGCAAAGGCATC
>CALCWU010000202.1 GCA_937905855.1 uncultured Mollicutes bacterium | reverse complement strand
TCACAAATAAATGCGAAAATGAATAGCTTTGTTTTAAATATAAAGAATGATTTTGATTTGGATAATACCCTCTCAAAGCTTGAAGAGTATAAGAGAAGGCTTAAGCCTATAAGGCTTTCAGCTCAAAATGGCTTAATTGCTTTAAAAAGAAATGAGATTAAGAATCTTGAGGAAAAGGAGAGAATTTGCTCAAGCATAAAAGATAATTTAGATAATAAATATAGGCAGCGAAATGATTTAAAAAAGGAAATTGCTATGTTGAAGCTAAAGGCTACTAACAAAGCAAATGAAAATATTCTTCTTACCAAATGGAATTATTATGATAGTCTTAATGAAAGAATAATTAAGAATAATGATAAAATAAAAGAATTTAATGAAAAATATAAAAATAAAATTCCAAATGAAGAGGAAATTCAAAGCGTAAGAAAATATGTATATGAAAATGATAAATTAAATGAAGGTACTAAGATTTATCAATTAAATGAAAATGATTTAAATGATTTTAATAAATATTTAGATAAATTTAATAGTGGTATTCCAACGGATAAAAAGCTTGAGGAAATAAAATCTAAAATAGATGAGCTAAATTATTTAAATTCACTAAATTATGATTTAAAAAATAGTGATTTACTTATTTATGAGCAGTATAAAAATAGTGATTTGACTGATGATAAATTAAATTATATTGAATCTTTAGTCAAAGAATATAATAATTTATGCGCTCTAAATGATAATATTTCAGAAAATATCACTGTAGATGAAACTAAGATGTATAATAATAAGCCTACAATCATTTTAGGAATTATTGGTATTCTTTTAATAATCGCCAGTGTTGCCTTAGGCTTTATCAATAAAATGCTTTTGAGCTTAGCTTTAATTGGTATAATCTTTATTTTTATGGCTGGTTTTATTTATTTAAAGGGACAAATTGATTCTTCAAAAAATACAAAAAAAATAATTTCAAATCCTAAGAAAGATGAATATATAAATAAAATTGATTTATTAAAGAAAAAAATAGATTCATTAATTAAGCCATACGGCTTTTCCTCAAGTAATGATGGAACAATTGCAATTGCCTTTTATAAGCTTAATTCTACATATCAAAAATATAAAGAAATTAAGGCTCAAAAGGAAGAACAGGATAATTTAAGAAAAAGCAATTTGACTAAAATTATAAGCATTGAAAATGAATTAAAGGATTTCTTTTATGAATTTAAATATTTTGATTCTAATTATTCAAAAGAATTTGAGAATATAAGGTCAGATATTATTAAATTTTCTTACTTAAATAATCAAAATGCTGAAAATAAGAAAAAAATAGAGTTAGCTAATAAAGAGTTTAGTTTTTATCAATCACAAATTAATGAATTTTGTAGTAAATATCAGGTTGATGATATTAAAAATTATTTGAATGAAGTAACAAATGACATAGCTTTATTAAAAGGCTTAAATGCTCAAAATACTTCTTTAATTAATGAAGCTAAGGCATATATAGAAGAAAATACTTTAAATGAAAGACCAATTATTACAGAAGAGAATATAGATGATATTAATTCAAAAATTGATATCTTAGCTGATAAAGATCTTAAATTAATGAATGAAATAAATGAAGATGAAAAACAGCTTGAAGTATTAAGTACGGCATGTGAAAATCTTGATGAAAAAAGAAATGAGCTTGCTAAATTAAATCATGATTATTATATTGTAGACGAGGCTTTAACTAAATTAAAGGAAGCAGATAAGAACTTAAAATATAAATATATTGAACCATTATTGACTAAATTTAAGGAATATATTAAAGAATTTAATTTGCAATTTTTAAATGATGTTATAATGGATGCAGATTATAATTTAAAGCTTATAGTTAATGGTAATAATTATAGCTATAAGCATTTAAGCAGCGGTGAACTTACAATTGTGGCCTTATGCTATAGACTGGCAATAATGGATAATATTTTAAATGAACAAAATCAGTTAATTATTATGGATGATTTATTTGTTAATCTTGATGAAAATAATTTAAGAAGTGCACTTGAATTTATTAAAAAGTTATCATTAAAGCGCCAAATTATTTATTTTACTTGTCATAGTAGTAGACAAATCATAATTTAAGAGTAAAATTAAAATGCTTGTGAGGTGTAATTATGAAAAGAAAAGCTGTTTTTGTTTTGGGAGCTTTATTATTTGCTTTTACTGGGTGTAAAAAAAATAATGAGATATTAGATTTTGTGACAAAAACTAATGAATATTTAAAAGAAAAGGAAATAGATAATAATCTATTTGGAAATATTTTAGAGGAGAAATTAGATAATTCATTAGTATATAATGTCGATACAAATAAATATTTGATTAATTATAATGATGTTAATTATTTATATGATGGTGATAAGCTTGTAAAATCTAATGATGAATATATATTTGTTTCAAATTTAGAAGATGCATATAAAGAAGAAATTGGAACAATTGTTTATACTAAAGGCTATTATGCAGAATATGATGGAGGTAATGCTTGTTATTTAGTTAAAGAATATGATGAAAATGACATCTTATCAGCAGATGATAAATCTTTAGAGCCTATATGCTATAACAAGACGATTAATTTGATTCAAATGGGCTATCAAAAAGAAGATGGAATTAATGAATATGTTGATTTATTTACTAATTCATCAGTCTATAATTATTTTTTTGTTCCTAGTGGTGAATATATTGCTTATGATAATTTTGACATTAATAATTCAAATAAATATTATTATGTTTATAATGCTAAAATTATTGTAAATGATGATTACAATCCAAAAGGCTTTAATAATGGTTGTTTATTTAATATTTATAATGATATTGAGGATATTAAAATTAATGGATTTAATGTAAATGTTGATGTAAATAAAAAGCTTTCAGATCCACTTTTAGGCTTTTTAACCTTGAAGGATGCAAGTAATGTCATCATTAATAATTGCAGCTTTTATTTACCAAGTGATGCTTCAATTTATGGTAGCTCAGGAATGATTGATTTATTTACAAATTGGCATTTCGTTACTATTAAAAACTG
>CALCWU010000201.1 GCA_937905855.1 uncultured Mollicutes bacterium | reverse complement strand
ATGTTTATATTCCGTGGTCCTGATCGTTTAAATCCATAGAAAATAGGTGATAATATGCCTCATATTAGCTGGGACGAATATTTTATGGGTGTTGCCCTACTTTCAAGTAAAAGAAGTAAGGACCCTAATACTCAGGTCGGTGCTTGCATCGTTAATCAAGAAAAAAGAATTGTAGGAATTGGCTATAATGGCTTTCCTTATGGCTGTGATGATAATGTTTTTCCTTGGTCAAACGATAAAACAAAGAATGAATTAGATACAAAATATCCTTATGTTGTCCATGCCGAGCCTAATGCGATTTTAAATAGTACGGCAAATCTTAATGGTACAACTCTTTATGTCACATTATTTCCTTGTAATGAATGTGCAAAGCTGATAATTCAAAGCGGTATCAAAAAAATTATTTATATGGATGACAAATATCGTGGTACTACCTCTGATATTGCTAGTAAAAGAATGCTAGATGCTGCTGGTGTTAAATACGAAAAAATGAAAAAAATAAAGGTATGGCTCCAAAATGAAGGTAATTAAAAAGAATAAATGCTTATTTTGTTTAATATTAATACCCTATATTTATTTAATTATTATTTGTTGCTATAGAACTAATCAAAGTGCCTTATTAACTGGTGATGTAGAAAATGTTGATTCCCTAATTGAGGTTGAAAATGCTAAAACTACGAAAGGTAGCTTTAATACAATTTATGTAGTTGAATTTGATCATAGTACGATTTTTCAAAATATGTTAATAAAAAATTCTAAGATTAATACCTCAACTAGCGTTTCTGATACCTATAATTATATGAGTAATGGAGAAATAAGCCTTATGGGCAAAATTCAGCATGATAGTTCAATAGAGGGCTCATTAATTGCTGCCTATAAAGCGGCAATGACTTATGATTCTAATGTTAAAATTAATTATTCATTAAAGGGTGCTATAGTGTCTTATTATACTAAGGATGCCATAGATTTTAAAATAGGTGATTTAATAATTGGAATAAATGATTATTATATTAGTGATGATGTTGATTTATTTCGTGATAATTTCAATAATCAGCAGGAAAATGATGTTTTACATATTTTAAGAAATGATGAAAATGTCGATGTTGTTTTAAATGAGAATAATTATAGACATTATTCTATTTATGCTAAATATGATATTGACTATGATTCCTCAGTACCTAAAATTAAGGTTAATAGCACTAATGTTAATGGTCCATCTGGTGGATTATTACAAACTCTTGATGTTTTTAATAATCTTGTAGAAGCAGATTATTCTTTAGGAAAGAAAATTGCTGGAACAGGTACAATTAATATTAATGGTGAGGTTGGAGGTATAGGTGCAGTAGAACAAAAAATTCATACGGCCTATAAAAGAGGAGTACAGGTTTTCTTCTGTCCAGATGTTAATTATGAAGATGCCTTAAAAGCATATAACACTTTAAAGCATAAGGAAAGGATGGCATTAGTTAAGGTTGAAACCCTAAATGATGCCATAGCATATTTGAAAAATGAACTTGAAGCTAATTAATTTATATAATAATAAACAGCAAGAGATTAATCTAGCTGTAAATAAAATGGAAAAGCGAATTTTAAAGGAAATAATTGCTTTAGTTCTTGCTTTATTTGTTGTAAGTGCTCCTGTTTTAGTTTTAATTAATTTATTAATTTTTATTGATTATTTAAAGCTTATTGTTTATGGATTAATTCTTTGCCTAGTTATATTTTTCATATTATATAATAAATTTTTCTACGATCAGATAGATGTTAAAAAAACTTACATCGTATATTTAACTAGATGCTCTATTCTTCTAATAATACTTACAATTGTTTATTTTATTTCTTGGATTTGGTGGTGATAATATGCTAATAGGTATTATAATTATTATTTTATTATATTTTGGTGATCAGGCGACTAAATTATTAGTTGAGCATTTTATTGGTGAAAATAAAATTATTGATTTAATCCCTAATTTCTTATATTTTACTAAAACTTATAATACTGGTGCAGCTTGGAGCTCACTTAGTGATGCAACCTGGTTTTTAGCAACCTTAAGCTTTATTGCAACAATATTTTTAGCTTATTTTTTCACAAAAATTGATTGGAAGAATAAGAAGCTCTATTCAACTGCAATTTGTTTATGTATAGCAGGCTGCTATGGTAATTTCATTGATCGATTATTATACTGCCTTAATCTACGCGATGGTGTTGTCGATTTTATTGGTGTATATATATTTAATTATAGCTTTCCAATATTTAATGTAGCTGATATTTGTCTTACTATCGGTATGATATTAATTGCAATCGACATTATTTTCTTAGAGGATAAGAGGAAGAATAAAAATGCAATTAAAAATTAAGACTGAGCAAGCAAATATGCGTCTAGATAAGCTTTTAGCTACTTATTTAGATAAAAGTAGATCATATATAAGTAAAATGTTTGATGAAAAATTAATTGCGGTTAATTTTAAAGAAGAAAAGCCTAGTTACATTACTCAGGTTGATGATATAGTAAGCTATAGTCTTCTTGTTAAAAAAGAGCTTGGTATGGCTCCTAAAAATCTGCATTTGAAAATTTTATATGAGGATGATGATGTAGCGGTTGTTTATAAGCCTGAGGGTATTACTGTTCATCCAGCACCTGGCTGTGATGAACCAACATTAGTTAATGGCCTTTTATACCAGCTTACATCCCTTAGCGATATTAATGGCATAGTAAGACCGGGAATTGTTCATCGAATTGACAAGGATACATCAGGTATATTAATGATTGCTAAAAATAATAAAGCTCACGAATCCTTACAAAAACAATTAAAGGAGCATACAACTAAAAGAGTTTACCATGCTATAGTCTATGGTGAAATTAAAGAGGAGTATGGTAGGATTGATGCACCAATTGGTAGAGATCCCGTTGATAGAATAAAAATGGCAGTTGTTCCTGATGGAAAAAATGCGGTTACTAATTTTAAGGTTTTAGAAAGGCTTGATGGCTATACATTTGTTGAATGTAGACTAGAAACAGGAAGAACACATCAAATTAGGGTACATTTTGATTATATTGGGCATCCTCTTGTAGGTGATAAGGTTTATGGTCCTAAAAAAATAATAGATAAACATGGTCAGTACCTTCACGCTAAATCTATTGCCTTTAATCAACCAACTACTAATGAACGCTTAGAATTTGATACAGAAGATCCAATTTATTTTAAAGAATTTATAGAAGAGCATAAAAAAAGATAGGTTTGAAATTCCTATCTTTTTTTATCCTTTAGGAATGCTTTATAAGAAGCTTTAACATGAGATGAATATTTTTTATTAACATCATGACACTCATTGTTTCTTTCAAAATTATTATTTATAAGATTCCTATTTAACGCAATTGCTTGAAGATTAATTTCATTTTGGGATTGCTTTTTAAATAGCTTAAGCTCTAAGGTAGAAGAAACAATTCTTTGCTTTAAAACGGCATTTTCTTCCTTGGTAGCTTTATCAATTTGTTTTGATTCAAATTTTGTAATATAAGGTTGGTTGGTAATTTGTTCGTTCATATTATTACACAAAATTTGATATTTACGTTCGTATTCCTTTTTGATTGCATCATATTTAGCTGTTAATTTATTTCTATTTTCTTTATATGATGCTTCATAATCGTTTATTGCTTTTTGTTCCTTCAAAATGAAATTATGTAAATTATCCTTTGTGGCATATAAATCAATTTTAAATGTATTAATATTTTCATAATATTGATGTCTTAAAAATTGTTTATTTTCTTCAAAATTATTAAATAATTGATTGTTTTCTTTATTAAATTCAGATTTAATATTTTTTAGCTCCTTAGCAAGAGCGTTATCTGATTGAATGCTTTTATTTTTATAATCAATTTTTGAATTTTCTAAATCAATACTTAATTTTTCTTTTTGGTCATTATAATCCTTCATAGAGGATTTATGATCTTTTTCAATTTTTTTGCGTCCCTTTTTCTGCTCTGTATAAAATGCATAAGAAATATAGACCATTATTTTTTCATAATCAATTTTAATAGCATTTAGGTTCTTGTTTAAATAAAAATTTATATTGTTTAAATAAGAGAAGAACTCTTTATAAGATGTTATGGACAAATTTAAATCATTTGAGGTATATTTTTTTATATGATCCTTATATTTGTTGAAGGTCATATCAACCATTTGTAGACTTTTGTAGCATATTAATGATTCATTATGCTGTTCTTTATAGATTTTGTGATACTTGCTTTCATAATTCATTTTATTTCTTCTAATTTGATTAGGAATTTCCTTCATATCTCTCTCAATTAAAGATTTAAGCTTTAGAGTTATATCATTTTTCTTAGTAAATTCTCTAATATCAATTTTGATTTTTGTAAGCTTATTAATAATGCTTCTTTTTTCAAGGTCAGTTATTTTTTCTTTAAATAACTCTTTTTCTAAAACCTTCCTTTCATTTTGTAATGAATAGATTTTATTAGTGAAAACAGTGATTGTTTTATTATAATTAGCTAGTGTATCGTCAAAGCTTTCCTTTTTGGAATTGATTTTATTTAAATTTTTATTAAATGCAGCCTCTAGCTCATCAAATTGATTTTTATATTTAAAGCCAGTTTCAAAGGCAATTCTTTCTTCAAACAATTTATGTAAAATTTCACTATAATCGTCCATTATATCATCATAGAAATCTAAGCAGATTGTTAATAGCTCATTTAAAAAAGAAATAAGAGGTGGAAGAGGCATATAGGTTTGTTTTACAATTTTGTTTATACGTTCAATATAAGAAACAAAAATTTTAGTGAAGCAATGAATAATTTTTTCAAATGTTGAATGAGCAAATAAAGCTGTGAATTTTTCAATTCTAAAGCGTTTATTATATAAATCAAGTCGATTATAATTTAAATCAAGTATATAATTTTTAGTTAGAAGAAGACGATTTAGACTTTCATTATTTTGAAGCTCTAAAATATTTAAGCCAGTTTTTGCGGTATATTCCTTTTTTTGCTCTCTTAATTTTTCAATTTCATGCTTTAAAAGCTTATTTGCATAATTTGATTCTAAATTAAG
>CALCWU010000200.1 GCA_937905855.1 uncultured Mollicutes bacterium | reverse complement strand
ATGAAAGCTTATTAAATTTAGTTGGATTAATAATCATTCTAATAATTAGAAGAAAATCTAAAAAACTATTAAATGGCGATTTAATGGGTTTTTATTTGATTTGGTATGGTATGGTTAGAATATTTACAGAAACTCTTAGATCAATGAGTGGCGCTAATGAAATATTAAAGCTTGGTCCAATTCCTGTAAGTATTGCTGTCTCAGTTTTATTTATTATTTGTGGCATAGTATTTTTAGTTGTAAAGAGATTTGTAGGTCCAAAGAATGGCTACTTAGATACGATTGCTGATGTTAAAGCTAATCATATTAATACCCTTGTTTTTGATTTAGATGGAACACTTATTGATTCTAGAGAGCTTATTATTAAAAGCTTTAATTATGTATTTCAAAAATATTTTCCAGATTTAGTCATATCTGATGAGCAAATGGAAAGCTTTTTTGGTCCACCACTTGATGTGACATTTTCTCAATTTGAAACAAAGGATGTTACTAAGGACGAATTAATTAAAGCTTATAGGGAATATAATGCTATTCATCATGATGAATTGGTAAGAGCCTTTCCTGGTGTTAAGGATGTCTTAGCTCATTTACATAAAAAGGGTTATAATTTAGCTGTTGTTAGCGCAAAGAAGCAGGATGTTGTAATGCATGGTTTAAAATTTCTAGGTCTTGATAAATATGTTAGTGTAGTACTAGGACAAGAGGATGTTAAGCAAGCAAAACCAAATCCTGAGGGTATTAATAAGGCATTAGAGCATTTCAATAATGTTAATAAAGCGATGTATGTAGGAGATCATCCTAATGATATTTTAGCTGGTAAAAATGCTAATATTAAAACATGTGGTGTTTTATATTCATCAAAAAGTGAAGAGCTTACTAATATGCATCCTGATTATTTAATTGGCAAGTTTACTGATATTTATAAAATTGTGATTGAATAGGTGGTAAAATGAGCTTTGCACTAAATGTTAAAGAGGAGCTTTGTGGAGTTTCAAATCCTGATAGCTCCTCTGATTTTATTGAAGTTTTAGCAATGATTCGCTATGGAAGCGAAATAAGTATGTCAAGTGATGGCTTGAAGCTTGTTTTTAGCTCAACATCACTTACTATATTGCGTCATTTTTTAGCACTTTTAAAGAGGTTTCACAATGTTGAAACTAGAATTGAATCACGAATTATTAAGCAGTTTGAAGAAAAAACTACATATTCACTTTATATTTTAAGTCAAGTTGATGTTATATGTGAGGATTTCGGAATTCTTAATAAAAATAAGCTACAAAATGAAGAGATAATTGCTAATGAGGCCTATGCAAAGGCCTATTTAAGAGGGGCATTCTTGTGTAAGGGTAGTGTTAATGATCCTACTGGTGGAAATTATCATCTAGAAATAAAATGTGATGATGAGGAAGAAATTATTTTTTTACAACAGGTTTTCAATATTTTTGATTTAAATGGTAAAATATGTAAAAGAAGAAATCATCTTATATTATATGTTAAGGATGTTAACCTTATTTGTGATTTTTTAAGAATTATTGGCTCTATGGAAAATGTCTTTCAAATTGAAGATGCTGTTATTAAAAGAGAGATACATCAAAATATTTCAAGAAATTTAAATTGTGAGCTTGCAAACGAAACTAAAACCTTTCAGGCTGCTAAGGAGCAAATGGCTTATATTCAATATTTAGAATATAATTATCCTCTTGATAAGCTTGATCCTAAGCTTTTATTAATAATGAAGGTCCGTAAGGAGCATATGGAAGCAAGCTTTAATGAGCTTTTAGAAATATTGAAAAATGAATATGGTGAAGAAATGACTAAGTCAGGGTTAAATCATCGTTTTCGTAAGCTAAAGGAAATAGCTACAGCTTATAAGAAGAGTAGGGATAAATAAATGAAGGTAGGAATAGATTTAGTTGAGCATAAGGATATTAGCCTAAAGCTAAAGGATAGAATATTAAGTGATGAAGAGCTAAAGGTGTTTAGTAAATTTAGCAATAAAAAACGCCAAATTGAATACATTGCTTCACGCTTTGCAGTCAAAGAGGCGATTTTTAAGGTTTATGTTCATGGAGATGGTAGTCTTTGCTATAAGGATATTTCTGTATTAAATGATGAATATGGAGCTCCATATATTAGATCTAATAAAATTAATGATGAACTAATATTGTCTATATCACACACATCTAATTATTCAGAGGCTATAGTTATTCTAAAGTAGTATGATGACATCTTTTAAACAATAAAGCGATATTGATGATACCGCAAATTGCAACGGCAATATATATTGCTCTTGTTAAGATAGTTTTTGGTTGAAATAACCATTCTACTAAATTAAAATCAAAGATTCCAACTAAACCCCAGTTAATTGCGCCGATAATCGTAATTGCTAGGGTTATTTTTTGTAATATATTCATATTAACCTCCTTGTTTTTATTATTTAATATATTTTGTTAATTTATTCATATTTTGAATAATTAATTAATATATTTTAATGAAAATTTTGAGGTGGAAAATGAAAAAAATTAGTTTTATAATTTTAGGATTTATTATTTTAATGCTCACTAGCTGTAAAACAAACACTTTATCATTAAAGGCTGTTTGCAATTATTATGAGGGATTAAAAAGCTATGAATGTAGTGCAAAAATGAATATGTATAGGGCGGATGATGTGATATGTTTTAATGTTAATTCCAGCTATCTTTCTCCTGATTACTATATGGTGAATTTTTCCTCTAGTAATAATAATGAGCAAATTATAGTTAAGAATACTAATGGTGTTTATGTTTTATCGCCAGCATTAAATAAGCAATTTCAGTTTGATAGTGATTGGCCACTTAACAGCTCTCATGCTTATTTGATATCAGCAATTATCAAAGATATTGTAAATGATAGTGATACAAAATTTAATGTTGATAATGATACCATTACTATTGAAAGTAAAATTTCTCATAAGGTTAATCAAAATTTGACCTATATGAGATTTTCCTGCAAGGGCTCTGATTTTACACCAATTAGCTGTAATTTTTATAATGCTAGCGATAAAAAGATAGTTGAGGTTACATTTATAAGCTTTAGCCCTAATAAGGAGCTAAAGGCTGAATATTTTGACCAGGTAAAAATTATGAATGAAAAAACTAGCTCGCTTGGAGAAGGAAATATTGAAGAAATTAATGGTAGCATAAACGTAGCATATTTAACTGATGAAAAGAATAAAAATACAGTTGTAAAATATGGGGATAAGGAAATTGTTACCTATAGTGGTGAAAAGAATTATGTAGTGGTTGCTGAAAATATTAAAAGTGATTCTTTAAGTGTTTCTTTAAGAATGTATGATGATTTAAGCATTTCTAGTCTAGGAATAATTAATGTTTCTAAAAATGGAATTAGCTACATCTACAAAAATAAATTTATTAGTATTTATTCAAACTCATTATCAACTTTAGAGCTTATTGAGCTTGGTCATTCAATAAGCTTTGTATGAGGCACCAAATGGTGCCTTTTTGCCTAGTAAAATGCGGTAAATGTTATTAATGGTATTGCTAAATTTTAAAAATTTAGATATAATATAATAGATTACCTACTAAGGAGGCATTACAAATGAGACAAGATAAAATTAAAGTAAAAGGTAAGCATAAGAAGTTAATCACAATCATTGTTTGTGTTGTTGCAGTATTAGCTATTATTGGTATTGGTGTTGGCGTTGGTGTTCATTATTATAAATTAACAAAAGATGAAAGCTATGATAGATTTGCTGATTTTTCAGATTTAAAAATTAATTCAGATGTATTAGATGATATCATTGAAGAAGATAATTATAGTGATATATTTGTTTTTGTTTATGATGATGATACTTTTAAAGCATTAAATCCTTATACTGATAAGGATAGTATTAAAAAGGTTGATGCTGATAATCAAACTACTTTAGCTAATGAAGTTGAAAACTTCAATAAGCGCTTAAAAGAGCTTCAATCTGAGGGAAAATGTGAGGGAGTTGCTTTTTATTTAGTTAACACAAGCTTAACTTCAAACTCTGGAATTCTTTCTAATTCATCATATGGAAATTTCACTTCTGGTCCAGCATTTATTTATGTGCATGGTGATGCATATAGCCAAACAACTAAGGATGACAATAAAACAGAAATAAGTGGATCAGGTGTAAAGAATTGCATTACTTACATTAAGGAAGCAAAGGCTTATCTTGACGTTATAGAGAATATTTAATTATGGGCGCCTATGGCGTCTTTATTTTAGGTGAGAATATGGAATATTTAAATGAAGCATTACTTGAGGATATTGCCTCAAAACAAAATATTAAGGTTAGTCAAATTAAGGTTGTTCTTGATTTTTTAAAGGATAATTGTACTGTACCTTTTATTGCAAGATATCGTAAAGAAGCAACAGGAGCACTAGACGAGGATCAAATTAGAGCTATTTCTGAGGCATATGAATATGGTGTTAATCTTCAAAAAAGAAAAGATGATGTTAAAAGATTAATTGCTGAAAAGGGAATGCTAACTGATGAACTAAGTCAAAAAATTGACGAGGCAATGAAGCTTGTGGAGGTAGATGATTTATACCGACCATATAAGGAAAAGAAAAAAACTAAGGCTACTGAGGCTATTGCTTTAGGTTTGGAGCCTCTTGCTGATGAAATTATGAAATTTTATCGTAGAGGAACTAAGGAAGAAGTCTTAAATAAATATTTAACAGATAAGGTTAAAACAACAGATGAAGCTTTAACGGGAGCTAAATATATTATTGCTGAAAGAATATCTGATGATGCCCTATATCGTAAGGATTTAAGAGAGCGTTGGGGAAAATATAGTGTTTTATCAACAAAAAAGAAAAAGGACGCTATTGATGATGAAGAGCTTTACAAAAATTATTATGATTTTCAAGCTAATATTAATCATTTAAAAGGTTATCAGGTTTTAGCAATTAATCGTGCAGTAAATGAAGGTATTATTACAGCAAGTGTTGCAAACGATAAAAATAAAGATTTAGAATATTTAGAATATAAAATTATTCATTTTAGAGAATCAATTTTCCTAGATGATATTAAGGCTGCTATTGC
>CALCWU010000199.1 GCA_937905855.1 uncultured Mollicutes bacterium | reverse complement strand
TATATAGAATTATATGGACCAAGTATGACTGCAAGTGGAAATCCTGTAACTAAAGAACAATTAAATGAAACAAAAGTAATATATAAATATATGCCAAATTTCAATGCTGAAATTATGAGTTTTAATAAAGAACTATATTATTATACAAGTGTTTATATAGGTAAAAAGAAGGACTTATTAAAAATAGAATTAAATCCTGAAGATTATTCATTTCTTTATTATGGATATAAGGAAAGACAACTTTTATATCAATTGAATAATGGTGATAAATTGTTTTTATCATTTGGATATATACCAATTCTATTATCAATAATATTAGTATTTATTTCATATAATTTTTTAGTTATAACAGAAGGATATGATAATAAAATAAAAAGATTATTAGGAATGAAGAGATTTAAATTTTTTATTTCTAAAATAAAAGAAGGGTTAATTATATATTTTATTCCTTTAATAATAGGATTAATTATATCAGGAATATATTCAATAATAAAATTTAAAGCTGGCTATAGTTTTATAGCACTAGCATTAATATGTGGATCAACATTAATTTTATTAATTATTATTGCCTTATTACAATTAAAGAAGACTTATAATGGTAATTTAATAATAAAGAAATAAATTAATGTATTGACAAATTTATATATTTGAACTAAAATTATAAGCGAAATCGGAAAAAGGATATGACTACTTTGGATTTTCTTCAAGCGAGAGCAGGATGGTGGAAGCTGTTTAAGATTAAGATTTAGTTACTCCCTTTAGAGTGAATAGTTAAAAGCTATTTCGTGTGCTCGCGTTAAGAGCTTAATGAGGTGTCAAGATTTTATTCTTGGAACTAAGGTGGTACCGCGATTATTCGTCCTTAATATTTTAAGGACGATTTTTTTATATGTATAAGGAGGAAATTTTAAATGATTATCGAATTAAAAGATGGTAGTAAAAAAGAATTTGAAAATGGCAAAATGGCTATTGAAATTGCTAAGGCTTTATCTTCAAGTCTTGCAAAAGCAGCAATTGTTGCTAGATTTAATGATAAGCTTATTGATTTAAAGACTAAGCTTGATGAAGATGGAAAGCTTGAATTTTTAACAGCTGATGATAGTGAAGCATTTGAGGTTTTGAATCATTCATGTGCTCATTTACTTGCTGAAGCAGTTAAGCATTTATATGCTGGAGCTAAGTTTGGTGTTGGTCCAGCTATCGAGGAAGGCTTCTATTATGATATGTCAATTCCTGGAGGAGTTACTCCAGCTGATTTACCTAAGATTGAAGCTGAAATGAAAAAGATTGTTAAAGAAAATCAACCTATTAATCATCAAATGATGAGTAAGGCTGAAGCTTTAGAAATGTTCAAGGCTGATAACTATAAGTCAGAACTAATTAACGCAATTGATGATGAAGTCGTTGGTGTTTATACTCAAGGAGATTATGCTGATGTTTGTCGTGGACCTCACGTTATTTCTACAGGAATTTTAAAGCATTTTAAATTGTTATCAATTGCTGGTGCTTATTGGCGTGGTGATTCTAAAAATGAGCAATTAACAAGAATTTATGGTACTTGTTGGTTTACTGCCGAAGCACTAGAAAAGCATTTAAATGATCTTGAAGAAAGAAAGAAGAGAGACCATCGTAAGCTTGGTAAGGAGTTAGGCTTATTTATGCTATCAGAATATGGTCCTGGTCTACCATTTTGGTTACCAAAGGGCTATCAGCTTCGTCGTACATTAGAGGATTTCTGGCTTGATATTCATAAAAGAAATGGCTATTTAACAATTAATACACCTATTATGCTTAATAGACAATTATGGGAAACATCAGGACACTGGGATCATTATAAGGACGATATGTTTACAATTGAGGTTGAAGATGGAACATATGCAATTAAGCCTATGAATTGTCCAGGCGCAATCTTAGTTTATAAGAATGAGCTTCATTCTTATAAGGAATTACCACTTCGTTATTCTGAACTTGGTAATGTTCATAGATATGAAGCAAGTGGTGCTTTAAATGGTTTATTCCGTGTTCGTGGATTTACTCAGGATGATGCTCACATCTTATTAAGAGAAGACCAAATTGGTAGTGAGGTTGCTAAGATTTTAGCATTATATGATAAGATTTATTCTTTATTTGGACTTGATTATTCAATCGAATTATCAACAAGACCTGAAGATAATTATATTGGTTCTATTGAGGTTTGGGATGAAGCAGAAAAGGATTTAAAGGAAGCATGTCTTGCAACTGGTCATAGCTTTAAGATTAATCCAGGTGATGGTGCATTCTATGGTCCAAAGCTGGATTTTAAGCTAAGAGATAGTATGAACCGTGTATGGCAATGTGGTACTGTTCAGCTTGATATGCAGCTTCCTGGACGATTTGATTGTACTTATATAGCTGAAGATGGTACTAAGAAAACTCCAGTTATGATTCATAGAGCTTGCTTTGGTTCATTAGAGCGTTTTATTGGAATTATTACTGAAAATTATGCTGGTGCTTTCCCATGCTGGCTTGCTCCAGTTCAGGTAAAGGTAATACCTGTAAATTATGATATTCATCATGAATATTGTGAGGAATTAAATAAGTTATTCTATGATAAGCATATTCGCTTTGAAAATGATTATCGTGATGAAAAGCTTGGTTATAAGATTCGTGAGGCTCAAACTCAAAAGATTCCATTTACTCTTGTAATTGGTGATAATGAGGTTAAAAATCATGAGGTAACATATCGTGCCTATGGTTCAAATGAACAGCATACTGTATCTGTAGGTGAATTTGTTCAAATGATTTTAGACCTTGATGCTGTTGCTATAAAATAATTATTTAAGGAGAAGAACAAAAATCTTCTCCTTTTTATCATATATGTTATTAAATATTAAAAAGTAGTTGAATTACTTAAAAAAAAGTGGTATTATATCAATAAATGATATAAAGGGTGATATAATGAGCACAATTGAAGATAGAATGCAAGTTTTAACAATGATTAAAAACTTAGCTAATTATTTTGAACACGCTAAGGATAAGCTATGTGAGCCTTATAACTTTTCCTCTATTCAAGCAACTATTTTACTTGATTTAGCCGAAAATGGTAAATCAAGGGTTACTAGTATTTGTTCAAGACTTGGTAAATCAACAAATACTATTTCACCCTTATTACAGCGCCTTGAACGCCTTGGATATGTTAAAAAGTATCAAAGTGAGGGTGATAAGCGTGTTATGTATGTAAATCTTTCAACTAAGGGTAAAGAGCTTATGAAGAAGTATTTAAATGATGCTGGCTCATATTCTTGGCCAATTTTTGATAAATTAGATGATGAAGAATTTAAAATGATTTATAAATCATTAGTTAAGCTAACGGAGATTCTAAAAGATTAGGAGTATTTATTACTCTTTTTTTCTTGTAAAAATCATTAATTTTTGCTATAATTTAATGATGGAGTGATTAACGTGAAAGAAATTACTATTGCCCAAATACGTGAAAAAGCAAATGATATTGAAACCCTAAATCAAGGTCATTTACTTTATAAAAATAAAGAATACTCAAATTTTAAATATAAGTTTGCTAAATATCAAGGAATTGTTCTTGAGGGGGAAGCAAATTTTGCAGAATTTAAAACAACCTTGAGTGTTGGTGATAGGATTCACTCAAGCTGTAGCTGTGAAAATGGATTTTGTAAGCATAAGGTCGCACTTTACTTTTTATTAAAGGATACACTTACAGAAATATTAAAGGGCAATATTGAGGTTTCTTTAATAGCTACATATGATATTAATGCAATTATGGAAACATTTATAGATGAGGTAAAACAAAATTTTAATAAAT
>CALCWU010000198.1 GCA_937905855.1 uncultured Mollicutes bacterium | reverse complement strand
ATATTGCTTCGACAATTAATGATGGTAATTACTATTTAATATTTAAGATTGTTTATGCTATGTATAGCTTTGAAAATGCTGTTTTAAATAAATCATTAGATGATATAGCTTCAATCACAGAATTTATGAACAATGGGACATATGATACATATACCTTTAAAAAGAGATGGGGTACTATGTGCATTGATACGACAACAAATCATAAATTCATAGAATTATTCAGTAATGCAAAATCTGGAAGCTATGCTTATACAATTTATCAAGAATATCAGTCTTTATTAGTCTAAAAAATAATGGAAGAAATGCGCTAATTTCTTCCATTTATTTTTGTTATATGTTATACTATTAATAGTAATGGAGATAGTAAAGAAATGTATGATGAAATGTTAAAATTTGTTAAGGATACCTTAACTGAAAGGGGAGGAATCAAAAGCAAAAATATCTATCATCCATTTAGAAACCGTTATGAGCATACAAAAAGAGTTTTTAAATGGTTAGAGAGAATTATGCCTGATTGTCCAAATTGTGATAGGGATGTTGCAGCCATAGCTACTATATTTCATGATGTAGGCTATGGTGGTGATGAATTTAAAACTCACCACGCAGAAAGAAGTACAATTATATTTAGAAAATATGCTCAAGATAATCTTGATTTGCCTAAAGAGAAGCTTGAACAAATTGAGCAAATTATCTTGTGTCATTCTGATAAGTCACTGATTTTAAATGAAAAAAGTAGTGATGAATTAGTTTTAATGCTTGAGGCTGATCTTCTTGATGAAGAGGGTGCATTAGGTATAGCTTTTGATTTGCTGTCAGCTGGTGCAAAAATGCCTACCTCATATCAAAATGGTTTATTAGAGATTATGTCACATACCGCTCATATTATGGGACAAAATCCTATGAAAACACCAATAGCAAAAAAATATTGGGAAGAAAAGAAGCAGCTAGTAAAAACATTTATAGATGCTTATTCATTTGATATGGAATAGTACACAAAAAAAGGAATTTGACTAAAAATTGTCAATTTCCTTTTTTAATTCTTCTACGATATCATTTTCAGGAATTTTTCTTATTATTTTCCCCTTTTTAAAGAGAATTGCTTCTTTATTACCGCCAGCTACGCCAATATCTGCTTCCTTTGCTTCACCTGGTCCATTAACAGCACAACCCATCACGGCTACATGGATATTTTTATGAACAGTTTCTAGATATTCCTCAATTTCTTTGGCGATTGGAATCATATCATAAGCTGTTCTACCACAAGTAGGACAAGAAGTAAAATTTGCTACATTATTAATTAAGTGCATTTCTTTTAATATTTCTTTAGCAGCTTTAATTTCAAGAAGTGGATCAGCAGTTAGAGAAACTCTAATCGTATTGCCAATTCCCAGTGATAAAATTCTATAAATACCAATAGAAGATTTTATCAAACCGCTAAATTCAGTACCAGCTTCGGTAATTCCAACATGAAGAGGGTAGGGGAATACCTCACTTGCAAGCTTATATGCTTCGTAGGCTAAATCACTATTAGATGCCTTAAGTGATAAAACAATGTTATGAAAATCCAATTCTTCAAGAATACTAATATGGCTTTTAGCAGCTAAAATCATGTTTTGGGCATTTAGCTCCATACCTTTTGGTAAAGAACCAGAATTAACCCCTATTCTTATAGGAATATTTTTTTCCTTACATAATAAAACAATCTCTTTGATTTTTTCTTTATTTGATATGTTTCCAGGATTTAATCTTATTTTATCTGCTCCTGATTTTATGGCGAGGATAGCAAGCTCTGAATCAAAATGAATATCAGCTACAAGTGGGATGGATATTCTTTTTTTAATTTCTTTAATTGCTGAAGCATCATCTTTATCTAAAACTGCAACTCTAATTATTTCACATCCATATTTAGTTAACTCATTAATTTGATTTATGGTTGCCAAGACATCCTTTGTTTTTGTGTTTGTCATTGATTGAATATAGATTTTATTTGTTCCGCCTAGAGTATAAGGACCAACATTTACCTTTATCGTTTGTTCACGTTTATACATTATATCACCTGCCTCATTATAGTATTTTTTTAGATTTTTTACAATAGTTTTAATATTATTATGATAAAATAGTCCAAAGGTTATAAGAAATTAATAAATTATAAAAAATACTATTGAAAAAATTATCTTTTTTTGGTAAAATAACATAGGTGCAAAATTCTTTACGTTTGGAGGGATATTATGCGTGATTTAGTAAAACTTGTTTGTGAGGAATGTAAGAACGAAAATTATTATACTGACAAAAATAAGAAGACTACTCCTGAAAGATTAGAAATCAAGAAGTATTGTCCACATTGTCAAAAGCATACTGTGCACAAAGAAAAGAAATAATAAGCTTGAAAGAGCTTTTTTTTCTTTATGGTAAAGAAGTATACTTCTGGAGCTTTCTTTACTAATACTTATTTAGTAATTGAAGGCCGAAAATGTGTTGTTATTGACCCAGGCCTAGGCTTTAATTCTTATGCACAGGAGATTAAAGATTCTTATGATATAATGGCGATTCTAATAACACATGGTCATATGGATCATATTGATTCGATTGGTCTTTTTAATTGCCCTATATATATAAATAAGGATGAAGCTGAATTTTTAGTTGATGATACTTTGTCTTTATATA
>CALCWU010000197.1 GCA_937905855.1 uncultured Mollicutes bacterium | reverse complement strand
TCAAGCTCCTTTATAAGCTTTTTCATATCATTTGGTAAATCAATAGATTCAACAATTTGTTTTTTTAAAAATGGCTGATAAAAGCTTATTTTTTGAGAATGAAGCATAACTCTATTTGCTTTAATATGAGAACCATACAATTTATCTCCGACAAGAGGGTGTCCAAGATATGACATATGAACTCTTATTTGATGAGTTCTTCCTGTTTCTAAATTGACACAAACAACTGAGGCTCCATTTAATTCAGCTATAATCTCATAATTAGTAATTGCTTCTTTTCCATTTTTACAAACAACCATTTTACCATTTATATGTCTATCTGTAGAAATCCCTTTATTAATTTTTCCTTTTTTATTTTTAAATATACCTTCACATATACATACATAGCTTCTTTTTATTTCATGACGAGTAAGAGCATCATTGTAAAATGAAAAAGAAAGAGGATCCAAAGCATACATAATTATTCCTGTTGTATCTATATCAAGCCTATGAACATGCATTGGTGGAATTTCCGGAAATTTTGCTGCAACATAATCATCTAAAGTTGTTTTATCGCTTCCATCGCTATGAACTAATAATAAGGCATTTTTATTTATAAGCAAAGTATTAGCATCCTCATAAATAATATCTATTTTTTTATCACAGCTACGATGACTAACTATATCTTCATTTATTGTAATAACATCATTTTTTTTAACACTATCATTTTCCTTAGCAACTTTACCATTAAGATAAATTCTCTTCTCTAAAAAAAGCTTATAACATTTAGATTTACTATATTTAAAGCTCAAAATATAATCTCTAATTGATTGATAACCATCATCAGAAATGTAAATATAACTATGCTGTTGCATCCTGCATCACCAAATCTTTAGTTCTAACAAGAGCTAAAACGCCTTCCTTTTTTACTATACAAAAAGGCTGAGCATATAAAATAAGAGTAACTATACTTCCTGCCTTAAAGGGAACAAATAAATTAGTTGCATCATATGCGTACAATTTTCCACCCCTACGATAGATCCATTGCTCATAAACATAGAGTCTTCTGCCACTACATAATTGCTCACAATAGGCAAAATCACCAACTACATCTAATATTTTTACTTCATTTTCACCTGTAATTAAAGAAAATGGCATTTCATTTGATGTATAATTAATATCCTTCAGAATTTTTATTTTAGGAAAATGGTCAACGCTTTTAAAGCTAAATTTAAAGCTTTTTAACGAATCAAGAATAACTACATTCAACTGACCATATCTACAAACGTTATTTCCACCATCAATACAAATAATATTCTTTTTAAAATCAAATATAGGATTTAATGATGATATTCTTTTACAATAATTAATTGTTGGATAATGTCCAACAATCATTAGTTTATTTTGAACTGGCGATTTAAAATAAAAATTATCAAGCTTTAGAACATCAATTTTATTTTCAGGAATTTTATTAATATCCATTATTCCAGCATGTACCAAAATTATTTTATCATTAATATTTATAACGTCATCAAAAGAATCAATAAAATCATAATAATATTTAAATTCATTATAAAATCTTGTACATAAATCATCAACATCAGTTTCATTAGTAATTTTTACATTTAGTCTAATAGCCATTTCATTAATAATTGAATGACGTTTTTCCAAAGCATAATATAAAAATTTTTCTTTATCAACAGGAGGAATTATAAATCTAAATACCTCATCACAATTTCCAGATAATAAATACACATTGGGATTTTCTTCCTTAAAATCCTTCAAAAAATCAAGAATATCTAAATTCTCTGTTCCTTTTTCAATAATATCACCTATTAAAAATAGATAATCTTCACTTCGATAATCAACCTTTTGTAATGCGCGTTTAAAAAGCTTTAAATCACCATGAATATCTGATATGAATAAAACTCGCTTGTTTTCATCAATATTAATTTTTCTATATTTTGTTTTCGCATTTTTTTCAAGCATCTTATCTACTCCATGTTTTAATTAAAGAATATATAATAAAAATGTTAGGCTTTGAAGCAATTACATTCATTAAAAATGAATCATCTAGTTCTTCATTGTTCATAATTGCTAAATATAAATATTTAAGCAAAATATTATCAGATATTCTACTTAAATAATCCTTTTGCCTTAGACTTGTTTTAAGCTTTTTATAGCCATCAAGTATTGTTATGTCCTCTTCAAGTTGACTAATTAGTGATAAAATTTGTTGCATAAATCCATCTATTTCATATATAACTAAATGGTCAATATTTAAAAATTCAGCAGCAATTTCAGCACCTCTAATAAAATATTCTTTATCAGTTAATGGTCTTGTTGTATATTTAGTAAGTAAATAATATATATCGCCATCTTTTTCCGGCTTAACATTAGTCTTAATTTTAGCAATTTTCATTTTACCAACAATTTTAGCTATATAAATTGAAAAATCACGGTATTTGTCATTATCAGGAAAATTATAGAATGTATACCTAAAACCAAAATATTTTCCATATGCCTTCATAGTATCATTATAGCCTAAGGTTCTATTATTACAAATAATAGAATGCTCAAAAAACATAAATGATCCTAAGCTCCAGCTTGGTTTAATATATTTAACAAATGGTAAATTCATAAATTCCTTATGAGTTCCATCAACATTTAAATCAATAGCTACTATACTAGTAGCACCCATATTAAGTGCGAAATTTATCGGTAAATTATCATAGTATCCACCATCTACAAACTTCTTGTCACCAATTTTACAAACAGGAAATATAGGAAAACAAGACGCAGATGCTAAAATATATTTCTTTATTTCGTCAAGTTTAATATCCTTAGCTCTAATTTCAACTGGTTTAAAGCCAGGAAATGATGCTGTTACAATTCCAAAATCAATATCAGAATTTTTTATAGTTTCAGGAGAGATATATTCATTCATAAGATCTAAAAATGGTCCAATATCAACGCCAAAATCTTGAATATATTGTTTTAAAAATGGCATTAAATCTTGTTTCTTTTTCAAGCTTGTCCTAATAGATTTTTCATCTAGTGTTAGTCCCTTATTCATTATTTTATTAACGTTAATGGTATCCCATAATTCATAACATTTTTGATAATCATGCTGAGTAAACATAGCGCCATTTAGACAACCAATTGATGTTCCAGTAACAATATCAAATTTTTCATTTAATTCCTCTAAAGCTTGCCAAGCACCCATTTGATAAGCACCCTTTGAGCCACCACCACAAAAAACAAGTCCTCTTTTCATTTTGTTCTTTCCTCCTTTTCATGCTTTGAAAATGCACAGCCACAATAATCTTGACGATATAAATTATATTCACTCGATAGTTTAATACTATCCTTATAGCCATCTTCCTTTTTAAAATCTGAAAATAAATATTTTATATTATATTTTTTTTCTAAATTATAGCCTATTTCATTTATCCAGCTTGTCACCTTATATGGTGAAATAGATAATGTTGTAGTAAAAAAATCAAATTTATTTTCTTTAGCATACAAAGCAGCTCTTTCTAAGCGAAGACTATAACAATTATAACATCTTTTACTTCTTTCACCTAGATTCTCTAAGCCCCTAACTGCTTCAAGAAATCTTTTATAATCGTAATCATCAGCTACTACTTTTACATCTAATTTTGCATTTTTAACAAAATTTCTAATTTCTTCAATTCTTTTTTGAAATTCTTCCATTGGAAAAATATTATCATTAGAATAAAAAATTGTAATATCAAAATAAGGAGCTAACAAAAATAATGTATGTGATGAGCATGGTGCACAGCAAGCATGTAACAATAATTTAGGATTAGTTGTTAAATTTGAAATAAATTGTTTAAACTCATTATAATTATTTATCATATGCTACTCCTTTTTAAAATCTTATTTTAATTATATACTATTTTTCGTATTTTTTTAAGACCTTTATCTAAAAAAAATGCATATGCCTAAGCATACACATATTTTTCATTATTTTAAAACCTCTTTAAAGACTCTTAAAACATTTTTATAGAATATCTTATCAATATCCTCTTCACTATATCCTTCTTCTTCAAGTGCACATCTTAGCATTCCAAGCTTTGAGCAATCATTCATTTCTAAATTGTTATCTATTCCATCAAAATCCGAACCAAGTCCTACACAATCAATTCCACCAACAGAAACAATATGATTTATATGCTCAACCATTTTCTTCACAGTTCCAAAGCATTTACCATTTTCATCAGGATAATCAAGGAAATCAGCACAATAATTAATACCAGTAACGCCACCCTTTGATGCTAAAAGTCTAATCATATCATCTGTTAAATTTCTAACATGACCACAAACTGATCTAGCATTTGAATGGGAACAAACAAATGGCTTAGTTGAAATTTCACAAACATCATAAAAGCCCTTATCTGATAAATGTGAACAATCAACAACTATACCTAGTCTATTCATTTCCTTTACCATTTCCTTACCATATTCTGTAAGGCCATCAGTTGTATTAGGAACAAAATAATCAGGCTTACCATCTTCGTCATATTTAGAATAATTAGGATGACCAACTCCATTGACATAATTCCAATTTAAACAAATCA
>CALCWU010000196.1 GCA_937905855.1 uncultured Mollicutes bacterium | reverse complement strand
GCTACTCCAACGCTTGTATTATTCTTATAAGCTACACTAAAGTCTTTATCTAATATTAATAATGTCTTATTATTAAACATTATTACCTCTGGCTTTATTTCTGTGCCATTATAATATTGATTTGCTATTTCTTCTACATTTAATTTAGCTATATCTTTAGCTACTATCTTAAATTCTACTGTTTTACTTCCTTTATAATTTCCAAGTCCTGTTAAAACTAGACTTGCATTAGATGAAGTTGATAGTTCAATATTATTTTGATATTTTATACTATAATCCTTTGCTTCCTTTAATGTTTCATTATAATAGCTTGCTATAAAATTTGGTTTGATTTCGATTGTCTCATATTCATATTCGTTTTCATTTTCACTATCTATAAAGCTAAATGAAATATTTTCTATATCACATGCTACTATCTCAAAGCTTACCATCTTTTTCGCTTCTGCATATTTTCTATTGGCTGCTACTATTACTTCTACATAATATGTTCCTACATTTATTGGGGCTACTATGCTTTGATGCTGCTCATTATAATAATTAAATGTTACTCTATCATTTGCAAATTCTGCTTCATAGTCTTCGCCATTATTATTTAACTTATTTATTTCTTCTACATTAAATTCTACGTTCTTTGTATTATAAACCTTCTCAATATTGCTTTCCTTAAATTCTACTCTTGATTCATTTAATTCTACTCTTAAGTAGGCATTTAATTCTACCTCATTATAATTTGTATCTACTGGTACAAATCTTACATGATATATTACATTTCCTACCTTATCAGCTATTATTTCCTCAAGATCATATTCACTATCTGTTTCATTATTATAGAACTTAAATCCACCATGTTGATTATTATAGCTTGTAAGCTTTTCTACTACACTATTTAGTTTGGAATCTACTGTTGTCTCTATTATTCCTAGACTTGGTATCTTCTTACTATCTATTTCGCCCTTTAAGATATTAAAGTTCTTGGTTATTTCACCTTGATAATTACCTTTTCCAGTTATTACTACCAAAGCTTTACCTACTACCTTATTATTACTATATGTTGCTTCATAATCACTACCACTTATTAGCTTCATTAGATTATCTATTATTTCTAGACTTGGCTCTTGAGCTTCCTCATTATAATATCTATCTTCTATTTCTTTAACCATTTCTTCACTTAGGTTCTTAGCTGTTATCTCAAAGCTTATTTCCTTTACTCCTGTATAATTGCCTTTTCCTATTATGGTTATTGTTGATAATACTCCACTCTTTGCCGAACTCTCTAAATTATCCTTATATGCTACATCTATATCATTATTTGTTAATTCATATTCAGCATATTTTACTACTACCTGTGGTGTGATTGCCTTGCCACTATATTCATAGCTTGCTATCTCATTATAGCTTAATTCATTTATATCTTTTGCTCTTATTAGTATGCTTTGCTCACTTGATTCACTATATTTATAGTAATCATTTTCTTCACTTACTAGCTTATATGTATAGCTGCCTACATTCATTGGTACATTTGTTAGTTTCTTACCATTTTGATAATATTCTATACTTACTTCATTATTATAGCTGCCATAGCCCTTTATTTCATATTCTGGACTATTTATTTCTGCCATATTATAGATTACATCTATTATTCCTAGCTTATTATATACCACTTCATTTTTTACTAGCTTTACATTTATCAAGGCATTTCCATCTTCGTAATTACTATTAGTTGATTTAAAGATCATTTCATAGCTATATTGGTAGCCATTACTATATATTGCCTCTGTTAAATCATATTTACTATTAAATACTAAATAACCATAGCCCAAAACAACATAACTACTTATATCTATATCGCCTATTGTTGTTAATACTGCTTCATTTTCTACATATTTCAAGACATTTATTTCTATTGTCTTTATTTCAGGAATATAACTTGCTATACTTGCCTTACTTATTTCATAGCTGCCTTCTATGCTATCCTTATAGTTGCCTATTCCATTTACTGTTACTACTACATTTCCGGCATTTATTACATCGCCATACTTTAGCTCATAATCTACATTATTTTGTAATAATACTTCTTCACCAAGGCTTATATATACATTTGGATATAGCTTTTGCTCATTTCCATTATATTCTACCTTTGTTTGCTTAAATTCTACTCTTGCTTCATTAAGACTTCTTCTATTGATTGTTAATGTTCCTAATTCATATGATACATTTATTTCATAATTATCTGCTTCAAAGCTGATATTTTCTAGCTTTATATCATATATTCCAGCATTTTGATTTAAACTTGTACTATATTCTTCTTGATCATGTAGGCTAAATTTATATATTGCTGTATTATTAGCCTTTATTACTTCTACTGTATCACTTCCTAGTAAGCCTATTACTGATTTAATCTTATAGCTCTCATTGTATTCAATATTTCCACTATATGTTTCCTCATAATCAGAGGCTGCTACACTTATTGATAGACTTGCCTTACTTATTTCAATAGTAAAACTGCCTTCATATCCTTCATGGTTTGCGGCCTCTACATAATAATAAATCTTATTTACTCCGACATTCTTTATTACTATTTCTTTACTATTTCTCTTCGTCTTGGCATCTTCTATTGATACATTACTATAATATACTATAGCTTGCATATTACCTTTAGTTTCAGCACTTACTTCGCCACTATGTCCTATACCATCATATATTCCCTTATAGCCCTTACTGCTTACTACTAGCTTGGCCTCACTTATTACTAGGTTTGCTGTATTATATGTTATCTTTGTTATTTCATAATTTTCAGCTTTACCTTTTAGTCCACTCATAGTTATTGTATAAGCTCCTACATTTTGATTTATTGTTGTACTTCCATCAAAATAATAGATTGCTTCGCCATCAAAGCTTATCATTTCATTTAAGGCTAATTCTAAATCATTTTCTACTATACCCTCTGCGCTTATTATACTATAATCATTTTTATATAAGTATTCAACATTTCCACTATAAATACTATTTTGTCCTCTTGGACTTACTACTATTGATATTTCCTTCTTATATATAGTGATTGGATAGCTTACTGTTTCACTTTCATGATTCTTTGCGCTTATTGTACAGTTTACTATAGTTTCTCCAGCATTTGTTATTGATGGTGTTACATCATAGCTATATGTTACTTCACAGCCATCTACACTCTTTGCACTTACTGTTCTTTCTAATGGCTTGCCATCATATGTCTTTTTGCCATCATTACTATAGCTTATATTGCTTAGCTTTGCATTAGTAACTACATAGCTTCCTGATACATTTGTTTGCTTAGTTATCTTATAATTTTCACTTTCAATCTTTAAGCCTACTATTGTAATTTCATAGTTTCCTACATCACTTACAAATTCTACGCCATTTGCCTTATATTCTATATCTTCATTTACCGCAAATATGCTATTTATTGTATCATTCTTAGCTAGAGCTGTTACATTTATGATTTGATAGCCCTTTACATAATCTATTCTTCCATTATATACCTGCTCATATGAATTTACGATTACCTTTATCTCTATTTCCTTTTGTTGTACTTCAAATGAATAACTCTTTTCTACATTTGTTCCGTTTTCCCATTCATAGTTTAAGGTATCCTTTATTACTACTACTGCCTCATATCTTCCAGCATTTTTATAGACATTACCACTTATCGCCATTGTCTTTTCATCATAATTTGTTGGTATATAACTATGCTCTTGGCTATCATATACTATTGTTTGATTATTTGCACTTGGTATTACTAGTTTTGCCTTGGTTATTTCCATTTCACCATTATTATATTCAATACTTATTTCGTAATTATTATTGCTTAAATATAATCCGCTTAATTCTACTACATAAGTTCCGGCATTTACTGGTAATTCTTCATTTCCATTATATGTATATTTACTATTTGCACTACTTACTGATATTACATCGCCACTTATTAATCTATCATAGCTGATATCTAAGCTGCCCTTATATGCATTGGAAGCTCCTGTATATTCTATTTTGTAGCTTTCTAGTACTACTTTTGCTACTAGCTTTCTTCTTAAAATATTAACGCTACTACTTCCTATTACTTCTTCATAATTTGCTACACTTATTTTATAATATACTACCTTTTCTCCATCTGTAAAGTTCGTATACTGATAATCTGTAACATTATTTGAATAGCTGCCGTTTTCTGTATCACTATAGCTTATAGTTGCTCCTGCTATATTACATACTACTTCGATATGATGTGCTACGCCATCATATTGGGCATTATAGCCTGTAACATTATAGTCGCTTCCTAATACTAATGTTCCCTTGTCAATAGTTAAGGTATATTCAACATAGCTTCCCTTATAGTTTGTTCCCTCTTTTAAGGTTATTGTTACCAATACCTCACCTATTCCTAAAGACTTTAAGCTTACTACTGGGTCACTATAGCTTATTTCTACTATTGCTTTATTTGCTGCTACAGCTATTTCTCCATCGCCTACTTTATTTGTGATGGTTACCTTATCTGTATTCGGATAATTTATACTGCCACTTGTCTTATCTATTTCAAATGATCCTTGTGCCTTTTC
>CALCWU010000195.1 GCA_937905855.1 uncultured Mollicutes bacterium | reverse complement strand
AATACTAAACTCTGTTCCAAGTTCTTTAATTTGAGCTAATAAGACATTATATTTTTCATTGATATAATTAGTCTTTAAGGTATTAATTCTTAAAACCGCTTCATTAAGCTTGTCAGTCATCGTCTTAATATCAGAATCGGTATAACCATAATTATGTAAATCCTGCTTCATACCATTATATGCTGTTTTAGTTTTTAAAACTAATGCTTCATCAGCTAGAGTAACATTTGTTGGAATTTGATTAATATATTTTAAGAAGGTAATTGTATTTGTATCCTTTGATTCATATGTTGAGTTAGTAGCATTAAAAACATCAAAGAATAGAGTATAAATTAAATTATCATAACCGCTAATGCTACCAACATTTGTATTTGGTAACACAATATTAATCTTTTCCTTGGTACCAACCATACCCTTAAATTGACCATAATAATATGGATAATAGCCATTAAACACAAAATATTTATTCATTAATTTATAAATTTCTGAATCTTCAGCATATGAATAATCTGATGAGCTACCAGCAAGGCTTCCCTCTAATGTAGGGGCAACAAGTGATCTATCTAAATTCAACACTATTTAGCTTTGAGCAATCATAGAATGCCATATTACCAATTGATTCAAGAGTATCTGGTAAAATAAGATTTGTAAGATATGGATTTGCAGCTGCTGCATACATCTCAATTCGATAAGTATTATCTAAAACTGTATAGTTTTGTTCAATCTTTCCAGTAGGATAAGATGACATTTCAAGTAAGCCATTAGCATTTCTAATATATAATACACCATTAGAAATTAAGCAATAATCATTAATATTATAGGTATCAACAATGTTACCATTATCGTTATATAGGAATGCTGATTGCTTAGCATTATTATAGAAAGCACTCTTAGAAATTTCCTTAATAGTATTTGGTAAAACAATAGATCCAACATTTAGCATTGATAAAGATTGAATACCAATTTTTTCAACAACTGGCATATTGACAGTTGAAACACCACTTGCACTTAAGAAGGCATAATCAGCAATTTCCTTAACACGAGGCATATCCAAAGATGTAATGCTTGTACATCCAGCAAAGGCATCCTCTCCTACATATAATAGGTTAGATAGATTTACATTTTTTAACTTAGTACATGTATAGAATGCTCCATCTTCAATTCTTTCAACATTTTCAAGATTAATATTTACAAGAGCTATAGCTTTGTAGAACATATTATTAGGAATTGTCTTAATTGAAGGATCCAAAACTACACTTTGAAGTGAAGTATTATAAGCAAAGATAAAACCATTTAATTCCACATTAGCTGGAATTGTTATAGTTTTTAAGTTTAAGCAAGTATAGAATGCTGCCTCGCCAATACTTCTTAGAGTTGTAGGAAGTTCTAATGACGTTATTGCAATTCCACTTACAGATGACTCTGAATATGCAGCAAAGGCACCATCACCGATTGTTTCCATTATTGGCATATTTAGCGTTGTAATTTCTGTACAATCAGCGAAAGCAAAATCGCCAACACTTGTAACATTTGTTAAATTTGCTACTTTTATTACTGTAGCATAGAAAGCCATTTTACCAATATGGTCATAGAATTTACTTAAATCTATTGAAGCTAGCTTTGTACAATTGTAGAAAGCATAATCAGAAGCCGTAATTCTTGCATCAGAATCAATATCAACAGTTGTTAAGCCAGTATCATTAATAAATGCGCCATAACCAATTACTGTATTTCCATATAAATGAACATATCTTAAAGCCGTAATTCTGGCAAATGCACCTTCACCAATATTTACATCTTCTCCTAAATCAATAGAATTTAATGCTGTTGATGTAAAAGCATACTTACCAATCGCCTTAGTATTTTTGATATTAACAAGGGTAGCAAGCTTTGTACAAGCTGCAAAAGCACCAGCATCAATTGTAAATTTATCATTTGCAAATGTAACACTAGTTAAAGCTGTACATTCAGCAAAGGCATATTCACCGATATGCGTTACATTATTTAAATTAAGAGTTCTTAGAGTTGAAATACCACCGAAGGCACCATCTTGTACTTCTAGCACAGAAGCAGGAATAGTATATCTTCCATAATCATAGCCTGGGGCAGCAAGAATTATACTCTTTTCGTCGCTTGTTAATAATAATGGTCCATTTACCTTATAATACTCATTTGCGGCTTCAACATTAAACTCCTTTAAAGCACTACATCCTTCAAAAATTGTTGATTCATTACCAATAATTCTACTATCCTTAGCAAAGGTAATTTTATTAAGCTTTGTACAATTCAAGAATGCATATTGCTCAATTTTTGTTTCACCATTTGGCATTGTAAGACTTGTTAAAGCAGTACAATTTTCAAAAGCATTATTATAAATGAAGTCTGATTTGCCTCTAAAGACAAATGAACTCATTTTACTGCATCCCTTAAACGCACCTTCTCCAACATAAACAATGTCTCTCATTACATCAACCTTAGTTAAATTTTTACAATTTTCAAAAGCACTAGTTGGAATTCTATCTGAATAAATATCGACACTTGTAAGTCCACTATTTTTAAACATTCCCTCAGAAAGCTTAGTATAGTTACCACTTATAAATGTAGTTAAATTACTACAATCCATAAATACTTCCTTCCAAGCATTTCTAAGTGATGTTAAATTTACACTTGTAAGTCCAATGCAGCCTTTAAATGCTTGCTCACCTAGAGCATAAATATGTGATAAATCAATATCTGTAAGTGCTGTACAATTAGCAAAGGCTGATTTACCTATAACTTGAATATTTTCAAGATTAATATCAGTTAGTAATGTATTAGCTGCGAAAGCAAATTCCTTTATTTGCTTGCAGGTATTACCCTTATCATCGCTTAAGAATTTAACACTCTTTAAATTAGAGCAATTATAGAAGGCATATTTATAAACCTCTTGCACATTAGCAGGAATTGTTACACTAGTAATTGTATCATTTCCACCAGCACTCTTATTTGCATCCCAGTCATCCTCATCAACCTTAACAGAAGTATCAGTTGTATAAAGACTGAATGCATAAGCGCCAACATATAATATACCCTTATCATCTGGAATAACAACATCTCCACCATTGCCCTTATAGCCAGTAAGAGTCGTACCAGAAATAATAAATTCATTATTAACAGTTACCGTAGTTCTAGCAATAATATTTGATTCCTTACCATCAACGGTAATTCTAAGTGTGATTATTGATTTTCCTTCCTTAATAGCTGTAACTAAACCATTTTGGTCAACTGTTGCAACTAAAGGATTTGTTGATTCCCATTTTAAAGAATATCTAGAGCTATCCAAATTCCAAGGTTTAATTTCATAGCCAAGCTTAACTTGTTCACTTGGATAGAAAGAAATTGCACCATTTGATAAGAAATTACGATCGCCTGCTGAACCAATCTTAGAATATTCAGGTCCATCTATAAAGGCCTTTATTGTATCATAATAAGTAAATTTTATATCCTCAAATGAAACATTATTGCTAAATGATTGATTTGCACTTAAAAGACTGACACTTGTTTCTTCTTTAACATTTAGAATAATTGAAGCTTTATGATAAGCACCATCAGAGCCAATTGCCGTAGCAGTAATTAAAGCACTACCACTATTAATACCCTCAGCCTTACCATTTTTTACCTTAGCAATAGTTTCATCACTTGATGTCCAAGATAATTTAGCAAAATATTCAGATTGATATGGGTCGCTTGAGTCAAATGTTTCATCATCAGATGTTAAAAGCTTAGCAAGATTAACCTCTTGACCAATCATTGCATCATATGAAGTAATTTTCTCACCATTTGCATTTTTAAATTCAAGATTAGATGAGTTAGTGCCTGGGAAGGTAACATAATAATAATTACTATTCATTGCATAATCATCAATCATTATTCCAAGACCATTTGTAAGACCTGCACCGCCTGAGCTATCACTACTATATTTTAATAAATCCATATAGTCAGTTATTTCCATTGTAACCTTATTAATAGAACCCTTTTCACCATAAACAGGAATTGGATAGTCACATAATGATGCAAGTGAACCATTAACCATTGTAAATGGTCTTACTGACATTGCATAATGATTATCATAAACATATAAATCAACATAATATCTATCCTTTTTAAGTGATTTATCATATTTTGCATAATACTCTGCATCAGTTAAAATAGGAGTTTCATAATCAACATAGAAGCTAAATTCAAATGTATTATTTAAATTAGTAGAAATGCCACCATCGCCATAATCAAGGTATGCCTGCATCTTGAATGTATAATTAGTGTTATTAGTTAATCCTAATTCCTGCATATTAATATCAAGCATATCATAAGCAGGAATCTGTCCACCACTATAGTGAGCCTTAAATTGATCATATTTAATATTTTCGTAAACTATCTCACCAGTATTTGTATTATAAATTGTTGTTACAAGCTTTTTAGCATTTCTTAATAATCCTGCATAAACAGTTGTAATACCATGAATTGAAGAAACCTCATAGCCCATTGCTGCATGCTCAACAGTTGCAGGAATAGCATCATACTTAGTTTCATCCATTGAATAAACATATGATCCAAGGGGAATTATATAATTATAATAATAGCTTCCAAGTGGAGTTGTTGCATAATAATCAGCTTTAATTTTATCTTCATCATCAATTGATTTATCATGAGCTTCACTTTCGACCTCATAGAAGGTCTTATCAAATAATGGAGCTTTAGTCCAATCACCAAAGAAGGCAAGGAATGGAATAGATAAATCTACTTCATTCTTATCAACAGCCTTTAATGTTACAAAGCCCTCAACATACATACCATTAGCAAAATTCTTATTAATATATAATTTTTCATCATCACTTAAAGTAATTGTATATTCAATTAAAGCATTGCTATTAGGAGATATTGTAATCTTGTTTCCATCAAGTGTTGCATCACCAGTAATTTTTACACTAGCATTAGGATTAAGCATATGTGCCTTTTCAGCAACATAGCGAGAATCTGATGTTGAAACACTTTCAGTCATTGTTGCATCATCAATCATATAGCTTAATGACTCATTAGAGATATTGTTTAATCTAAACTTGATAACATATTTTCCAGTTTTCTTAGCATCATCGCCAAGTTCTGCCTTAGTTCTATCGCTACCATCAACAGATAAATATGCTTTAGTATTAACCGTATTTTTTAAGCTTGCAAGTCCAGCACCTTGTTTACGAGGAGAATAAGGATTGCCTTCTTGATTTAAGGCAATTGTTGCTGAAGACATCATAATTTGATTTGTAAGCTTAGAAATTTCTTTTGTTGTAGCATCAGGATACTTTTCCTTTAAATATTGTCTGATTAAAACAACAATACCACACATATTTGGCGTAGCCATTGATGTACCTGATAATTCCTCATAGCCACCACCTGGAACAGATGATTTAATATTTCCACCATGAGCAGTTATTTCAGGCTTTAGAGTTAAATCAGGATTTGGACCCCAGCTTGAGAAATCTGACATAAATGGTCCAGCAAGATTAGTCTTATTTAAAACTAAGATACCACTCTTCTTTTTAGCTAAATGCTCACCATCATCTTTAGAAATTGAGCATAGAGGAATTTTAGCATCATTACCAGCAGACATTGTAATTTCACCACTTATATTATTATAAATGATAATGCCTCTGGCTCCTGCAAGATATGCCTGCTTTGTCTTTTCCTCAAAGCTAATATCACCACGTTTAACTAACGCGATTTTGCCTTTTACATCAACTGATGAATAATTTAATCTTGATCCATAACCAGGAATAGTTACATATTCAATTTCATTATCACCATCAGCTAAATTTAACATTTCAAAGAAATCGTATGGCTTATATGATGTGTTATTAGCTTCATTAAAGAAGAATGTATAGCCATCATCCTTTGCTCTTACATATTTGCTCTTTGTACCACTAATTGAAGCAACTGATAAAGCTGCATTATAGGTAGATGGAGAACCAACAGTTGCTGAATCCGGATTAGTTGTTTTATTAGTATTACTATTTTCACCACCAAAGGCACTACTATAATCATTACTTGCGGCAACTAATAAAGAAATACCAGCCTCTTCTACCTTATCATAAACTGAATTTAGGTAATCATTATCAGCTAATTTTGAAAAACCACAAGATGAACCAAGGCTCATATTAATAGCATCAACACCAATAACAACTGCATCCTCCAAGGCTGCAAGAATATCCTCAGTTTTACCTCCAGAATTTAAATCGGCAAATACTTTTAGTAAAACTAATTGGGTATTAATAGCAACACCGGTAATAACACTATCACTACCAGCGATTATACCAGCAACGTGGGTTCCATGCTCACTATCATATGGAGTAACATCAGGATCCTTGTCTGCATAATCATAAGCATATGGAATTTTAGTATTAACATATACATCCTCTGTCTTTAAGCCAGATGTAAAACCTGATGCCTTAGTCGAAGCTAAAACCTCACTAATATGATCACGAGAAATCATTGGATGCTGTGGCATAGTTTGAAATACAGTATGATGGACATCAAAGCCAGAGTCTAGGATAGCAACAGCTGTATTTTCGCCATCATATTCAACACTTGATGAATTAAATATTCCTGTGTCATAAACATCAACATCATTAGTTACAGCATTATATTTACTTGCCTCAGTACTTTTGGGCAACGCATAAACCTCACCAAGTGAAACACTATAGCCATTATTTTTTAATTTTTTATAATTTGCATATGTTGTTGTAGCTGAAAAGCCATTAAACAACGTAGTATAGTTATATTTAACATCATCAATTAATCCACGTGACGTTAAATCATCAATTAATCTATTTTGATTTTCAAGATATCTATTTCTTTGCTTTTCACCATATGAGCTACTAGCAAAATCAGAAATACTATCATAGCCTCTTGAATAAGAAAAATAGTCATCAGCTAAAGAATTATTATCCATTGAAACTAAAATACTAACTCTATCATCACTAGCTAAATCATCAACCTTTGATAATAAATTAGGATTTATGTATTTCATATTATCAGTAGCATTAGCAATAAGCTTTGCTTGTGAAATATTTAAATGAGTTGTGCTATTATTTTTTATAACAGCATTTGAACCAGTCGCAACAGAGCAGCCAGTTAAAGCCAATGCTGAAAATGTAAATAATAGAGCACAATGTTTAAAAATATGCTTCATTTCTTTTACCTCGTCTTCATAAAGCCTAAAGGGAAAATAGCAAAAGCGCCATTTCCCTTTTATAAATTTAGTCCCTATTCCAATTATGCTGTTTTTTCAACAATATTAAGTGTATATTTAGAAGGTGCACTTCCACTTAAGTAACTAACAGTTACCTTAACATAATAAGTTTTACCTTCTTCTAATGCTTGTTCCATTAAGAAATCCCATTTATAGCCACCTAAAGCTACTACCGCATCATTTCCATCATCATTATCCTTAAGCTTATTAGAGCCTGTTTCATCAAATAATGTACCCTTATTATCCTTTGAGCCATTATTAGTTGAATAAATCAAATATGTAGCAGATTTAGTAGCTGTAAACTTAAACCAAACCTCTTTTTCATATGCTATGTTAGCACAATCTACGCCTTCACTAACCTCAATTGCATATTCCATTGTTGTTCCTCTTAGCAATACAGATTCATCCTCTTCAGTATATGTTTTTGCAGAAGTATCTAAACTGAAATATTTAACTGAAGCATCAGTAAATGTTACCTTATAATATGTCTTTACAAGCTCATATGTACCCTTTAATGAACCATATGTAGCATTACCAAAGCCATCTAAAGTAAGTTTTGAGCTACTACCAGTATATTCACCCTTTTCAGCACCAGCAAGATTAAATGATGAGCTTGTCATTTGACCCTCAACAATAATCTCTTTGTCCTTATAAACAGTGAATATAGAACCATTTTCAAGGTTAGTTGTATTATATTTAACGCTTACCTCACCATATGGTGTATTGCCGATTGAATAATAATATTTTTCAATACCATGAGTATCCTCAGCAACTGTTAAAACATGTGATTTACCATCAATATATGATGAAATTGTATTTGTAACAGTTAAATCCTTAAACATATAACTATAATCACTACTTGATAAAATACCAAATAAATAGCCATCATCGTAAATTAAAGTAGATGTTTGTGGGCTACTATATGGAGTATATGTCCAAGTAATTGTATGATCTGTTAAAATCCATTCAGCCTCATATTCTGACTTAGAATATTCATTCTTAGTATATGTAGCACTTCCATCAGCTACTAAATCAAGTTCATATGTATAAGAAGACTTTTTGCCAATCCAATGTCCTGTTTCAGGAGCATCAAGATATGGAGTTGGATATACATAAACAAGACCACTAGCCTCAAATAACTCATCACCATATGTTGCTTTAAATGTTACGATGTAGTATCCTGAAACTGTTGTATCAACTGTACTCATATCAGCATTTGTATCATCAATAGCTATAGATTTAACTTCGCCATTTTCATCAACATACTCCATCTTAAATACATCAGCAATATTTAAGTTACCATTAAGTGCTACTCTTACTGTATCACTTACAGTTAAACGATGATTTAAAACCTTTTCACAAATTAATGTTTTAGCATCTTCTTTATAAATTTTACCAGTATATTCAACTAACTTTAAAGTATTATTACCATTTGATAATTCAAATGTAGCACTATTTTCACCACTAGTTAAAACAACTGTTTTACCATCACGAGTATAACTACATACTTCAGAAGAATAACTGAAATAATTTGCGTTAGCATAACCATTACCTAAGAATTTAATCTTTATAGAATCTCCAAAAGCGTAAGTATTATTAAATTCATCACTAGCCTTAACTGTAAATGTGCTACCGCTTAACTCTAAGATAACCATTTGCGAATCATAGTTCTTATCAGTCCAAGTTAAGATGACATCATTACCATTCATCTTATACTTGAAGCCATTATAATTTGCCTCATAACTTGAGCCCTCTAGAGTTGCAACACCTTTACCATCTAGTGTTAATGTAAAGTCTCCAGTATATGTTCCTTTCTCTTTACCTACCTCTTCTTCAGATGGAGTAGTACTTCCACCAGTTGAACCACTAGATGATGCAGTTCCCTTAACAAAAGACATTGTAGTTGTCTCAGCTTCAGTTGTAAATGTTAAATCAAATGTGTCACTGCCAAGAATAACCTTATTTTCGCCATCAAACCAAGTACCCTCAACTTCAGGATTAATATACCAAGATGATGTATATGACGTAACATATCCGCCCTCATAATAATCATAGCTACTACTATACTTAATATGCATAATAGCCTTAGTTTCTTCATTTGTAGCTTTATTTGTTAACTTATAAGCATATAACTTAACATTATTGCTTGAAGAAAACTCTGTCGCAGAATTTATAAAAGCTGAAACAATCTTTATATCATAATTATCGACGTTCTTAACGAAAGCATTTGACAATTTTTCAGATAAGGTAGAACCAGAATAATTCCATTTTACATATAATATATCATTATCATATACTACATTAAATGTTCCTTGAGTTGAATCAAATGTTACTTTGTAAGTACCAGCATCTTCTACAAACTTACCAGTTTTATCAGCACCATCTATAACAGCTGTAGCAGTTCCATCAGCATTAAGTGTAATTGATGTAAGTGTTGCCTCACTATTAAGACCTGTCCAAGTACCAACAAAATCAGAAGCTAAAACATTAATCTTCTTAGTATATGTAACTCCTTCATATGTACAAGTTACATCATATTCACCAATCTCATTAAGATTTACCTTAGATGAATCAATCATATCATCAGTAACAGTAACATTATTAGTGCTTTGTGACTCGCCATCATATTTTGTAACCTTAAACATTGAATTATAATCAAATGTTGTTGCTCCCTTATAAGCATTAACAACCTTGCTTGAAGCTTCAGTAATAGTTACATCATTTTCAACTGTAACCTTAGTTGTAAATTCATAAGGTAGTCCATCAAGCTCAAAAGAAATCTTATAATCATATACACCTGGAGTACCAAAGACAATATTTGTATCAATTGTATAATAAATAGGAGTTTTTCCTTCTGTAGGAGTATAAGTATCCTTCATAGAAGCAGGGACAAATTCAACATCTTGTCCACTATATGTGGCTGAAGTACCATTTATCTTCATATAGAAGATCTTAAATGGATCAATGTTATCACTAGTTAACTCTGAAGCCTTATATGTAACCTTTGAATCACTTGCTTCTGCATTATGAGCATATATCTCATAATTAATTGTCTTACTAAATTCTACACCATCAACAACAATCTTATATGTTGCATAATATTTACCAGTTTGAGCTAAATTATTTTGACTAAATACTAAATTTGTATCTACTAGCTTAGCATCAAAAGGAAGACTGATTCCATCAGCTGTAGCAATGAAGTTTTCTTCATGGTTAAACATATCATTTGCTAAATAAACACCCTTACCAACAAAAGAATCACCATTTGGAGTAGCAATAACTACTTCAGGTAAAACATTGATTTTAGCATTTACAATTGTTAATTCACCATAATAATCATAAGTTAACTTAATATCATAAATACCAGTACGATTATAATCAACACTTCCACTTAGCATTTCATCAGTAATAGTTAATTTTTTATCACCAGCATAAACACTAAATGCTTCCTTGACATCGTATGATTCATCGCCCTTATGACAAATTAGCTTGTCTGAGTTAACACTTGATGTAACCTTTTTATTAGCAACAACATTTACAGTTGCTGTAACAGTTTTACCTTTATAATTTAAAGTTACCTCATATTCACCAACTTCACTACGATTAAATTTAGATTCATCAATCATAGAAGCACGAACAACAACATTCTTGCCATCATCTGTAATTGTAAATAAATTTTCGGCATCAAAATTTTCAGCCTCACCTAATTCTAATGTTTGATTATGAGCAACAAGTGATAATCTTTCTGTATTTTCAATAATATTTATTTTGCTTGTAACATTAATTCCTTCATATGTTAAAGTTACCTCATATTCACCAACAGCTGCTGTTAAATCACCAACATTAAGCATTTCATCTTTAACTTCGATTTCCTTGCCATCATCAGTAATTTTAAATAGCTTCTTAACATCTTCAATCTTAAAATCCTTAAGCTCAACTGTTAAATTTGTAGATTCAAGATTAACCTTCTTAGTTACAACCTCAGGAGTTAAATCAACAACGTTAACATTACTTGTATAAGTCTTTCCTTTATATGTTAAAGTAATTGTGTAGCTTCCTGCTTTAGCTTCAACACTACCACTAATCATATCAGCGCTAATTGCTACTTCTTTGCCATCATCTGTAATCTTAAATAATGTTTTAGCATCAAAGCTACTAACACTTGCAAGAGCAATTGTAGTATTAGATGTTGTAACATTTAAATTCTTTTCAACAACCTCAGAAGGTGTTGATATAGTAGGCTCCTTATCACAGCCAGCAAGACCAAAAGCTGCAAGTGATAATGAGGATAAAACTAATAATGCTTTTTTATTTCTTTTCATTTTAATCTCTCCATTCTTTTATTAAACCTATATGCCTTTTTTTACCCAATAGCTACTAGGAAGCATTTTCTAGTAGCATTATGATAATTATAACTTGGGTGATTATAATTAAATTAAACTTTCTTATAATTCTTGTAGCTGGTAAACACTATAAACAAGTTCACCAAAAGCGTTAATTCCAGCTGTTAAATAATATTTAGTATTTTCATATTCAAATACAATTTGTAATGAATTATCAGCAAGTAAAGTAATGCTTGCTTCAATCTTCACACCATTAATATATACATAGCCATCATTTAAAGCTAAATATACATTACCTGTTGAAGTCTTTATTTCATATAGACCATTATATGAAATAAGATTACTATCATAGAATATTTCATCCTCTAAAATATTAATAACCTTATCATATGAAACGATACCAATTGAGCCATTAACTGAACCAATTGTTACATATGTATCAGTTAATGTTAAATCTAATACACCATCAATATAATAAATTGTACATTGTCTTACAATTGCAGTCATTGTTGTTTGATTCAAATCAACAATATCATCAAATGTCATATAAGGAACAATTCTACCATCTGCTAATTGAGCATAGCCATATGTTACATAATCAACATCAAATGTCATATCATCAACACTTAAATTTGTACCATCAAAATGGAAGCTATGTGTTTCATTAATGCCTTGGCTTACGAAATCACCATTAAATACTGTTGTATCTTCCTTTTTAATTAAACTACCACCAGTAGTTGTTTCTTCACCAGTTGCATGAGTTGCTGATAAATAATGATGATAATAATAGAACATATAATTTACATTGCCATCCTTATCAACGCCCATCATTATAACAACATATTGATCCATTAATGAATTTGGTAAATCATAAATATAGTAGATTGATAGAGTTGCTGGATCAAAATCAGGTTCAGTTACATAGATTTCATCACTCTTAATTGTAACTGTCATTTCACCATTTGTCCAAGTACCACTCATTTGTTCAATTACTGACTTAATAGTTGTATCCTTGAAATATAAATATTTAGTAGTATATTCATAAACCATATCTTCACTTGATGAATCATAAATAGCATCAAATGAATCATAATCATAAGCATACATTAAATCATAGCCATATTCACCTGAATATACTAAATGAATTAATTCGATCTTTTCACCATTATCAACACGATAGCTAATTACTGGGACTGCGCTATAGCCATTCCAAGTAAGAGAAGCTTCCATTTCTTCACCATTATAAATCGCTTTGTAGCCTTGACCCTTAGTATATTTAACTGTCACAGTTTCGGTTGATGTAGCTGTATAATATGTCCAATCACCAACAAGCTTGTCTAAAATATTTCTTCCAAAATATTCCTTAACAAACTTATATGTACCATCACTTTCCTTACTAAATAGGTAGCCATATCCATATCTTACATAAGTTGCTCTAAATTGATACTCTACACCATTTAGGGTAAATTCAATAACACGATTATAGAATCTAGTATTATATCCTAGAATTTCTTGATCTGCGTCTGTTGGAATATACCAAGAATAAGTAAATGCTGCTTCGTTATTAACTAGCTTATTTGGAACATCAATACTAATTTCATCACTTTGATCTGTTGCAATCCAAGCACCATCATAAGCTTTGTCCCAATATTTAAAGCCAGCTAAATCCTCGAAACGCTTGCTTAATAAGTGTCCAGCATTATCAGGATCTTCATAATAGAACATTAAATATCCTGTGTATTTATATTGTCTTACATAATAAGTTGTATCATCTAATATAAATCTCATATAACTAAATGTTGTTATTTCCATTCCTGGAATTCCATCACAATCAGTTATAAATACATAATCATAATCAACATAATCGTGATTACCGACTTTAATTTGAGTCTTTGTAACCTTAATTTCGCCGATATTATTCATCTTATCTTTAGCTTCAGGTGCTGATTCAACCCAAGTATTATTTACTAGGAAGTCATAATTTTCCCAATGTTCAACACTAACTACACCATCGGCAGTCTTCTTTTGACAAGTTAATGAATATGAAAGTCCAAGAAGATAATTGTATTCATAATCAGCCCAGAAATTGTAAGTTATGCCAGCATTATCTGTAAATGATAATGTAGCAACACCACTCTCATTATTTGCCTTTTCATATGGATAAGTAACTCCATCAAATGTAATTGTATGAGCATCTTCATCAACAGACATTAAATGATTTCTTTCTGGCATTTCATAAACATGAATTGGATCCTTGGCATTGAAATCTAATGTATTTTCATCACTATATACATAGTCCCAACCGCCCTCTTCATCGAACCATCTAGCATTCATATACTCAAATGATTCAGTTAAATTTACGCTTACCTCTTTTGCGGTATCATAATCATAAATTTTTACAAGGCCAGTCTCCTCAAGATAAATATATTCAGCAATTGAATTGCCTCTTGTATCTAAAAGAGTAAATCCATAAACACCATCATCATGTCCTTTAATTCCCATATATAGGAATGGATTATATGAGCACTTATCAGTAGCTGTTGCTGCTTCATATGTTACTGGTGAATCATAAACTGTCTTATCATAAATATATGGAGCTTTAACTAATAGTTTTTCACTTGAATTATTCTTGTTAATAAAATAGCCAGTAAAATCCGTATTTTGAGTTAACATTTTATCAATAGTTAATTCCCATTCATTTTTGTTTAAATGCTCTAAACGCATAAATGCTTTATCATATCCCAAAACATTTACACGTTGTAGGTAAAGACGATATTCTTGTTCGTCACTTCCAACTGCAGATGAACGAGATGTAAAGTAAATAACTACGCCATTATAGAATTTACCTGTAATTGAAGCCTCACCATATGAATTATATGTAACATATTGTAATTCCTCAATCTTAGATTCCTTATATGTTAAACCGATAGTTTCAAAATTGCTTCCTGTTGTATCATATAGACCATTATATACGGATGCTTGAGCCATAAGTGATCCGCTTCCAGAAACACTAAGCTTAAACCACTGTGTATCAGAATATTTCCATTCACCAAGCATATTTTCATATGATTCATAGCTTGCTACTAATTGAAGGTTTTGACAAATTATTGCATTTTCATCATATTTCTTACCATTAACCTTATAGCCACTAAATACATAGCCTGCTGGTCCTTCAATTGGATCAAATGTTGTTTTACTACCAAATTCAATTTCCTTAAAATCATCTTCAGTAAATAGACCATTAGCCATATGACCAAAGCTTACTCTAACCTTATTATGATAATCAGGAATATTCTTTAATGTATAATCGTCAGCATTCCAATCCTCTTCATTCCAATTCATAGCTGCAAGTTCAGATTTTGTTGAGCCACAATTAATAATTTGTGAATTATTAAAGCTTAATTCATTTGTCTTTGAATCAGATTGACTTGTATAAATAGAATCAACAAGCTTAGCTAGACTTATTGAGCTAATAACATATGATGTTGAATCAATATAGCCAACAAGTCCTGCCTTACTACCCGTTCTATATAATTGTAATTTTGAATTTTCAGTTACATATACTGAATTTATATTTGAACCGCTTTGAACATATCCTGCAATACCACCAACTAAATTACCACCATTTATAACAGCAGTAACCTTGCATGCATAGATATCAGATTCACTAACATATCCAGCAAGTCCACCTAAAACAGCTCTTTCAAGAAGATTTTGATTTAAGGTTATTTCACCATTAACACTAACACCATATACTATAGCATTATCAATCATGCCAGCAAATAAACCAATGTT
>CALCWU010000194.1 GCA_937905855.1 uncultured Mollicutes bacterium | reverse complement strand
ACTCCGCTTTATGCGGGAAAGCTAGATTTTTGATTTTGACTTAAAAAGTCGTTTTGTCTCGATATCCTGTTTAATGCTGGGAAACGAGATACTGTGATTAAAATTTTTTTGATATTCCGTCTCGATACTCTCGAAAAATGAGAAAAGCGAGATTCCTTTTGTAATAAATTTTTTACAGAGTCTGCAACCCCGCTTAATGCGGGAAAGCATGATTTTAATGTTGAAATTAAATATGTGCTTGTTAGAAATAAAGCAAATAAGAGCTTTGCACTTGATGTACTAACACTCGATTATGAAGAAATTCTAAATGATGAAGAAGTAGAGATAATAATTGAAATGATGGGAGCTAGGGTCAGTTATGATTATATTAAGCAAGCCTTAAATCATCATAAAAATGTTATAACAGCTAATAAAGAGGTTATTGCAAATCATTTTAGAGAGCTAGAGGAATTAGCTCAAGAAAATAATGTTAAGCTTTTATATGAGGCTTCTGTTGGTGGATCTATACCAATCATTAGTGCGCTTAGTGATACTACTATGGTTAATGAAATAACAACTATAAAGGGAATATTAAATGGTACATGCAATTATATTTTAACCAATATGCATAAAAATAAAATGACGTTTAATGAGGCTTTAGCCAAAGCTCAAGAGCAAGGCTTTGCTGAAGCTGACCCAAGTGCTGATTTAAAGGGGCTTGATATGGTTAGAAAAATAAAGATATTATCAGAAATTGCCTATAAGAGTGAAATAGATCTAAATAAAATTTATTCTTATGGAATTGAAAATATTAATAAAGAAATTGTTGATGTAATTGATTTACTTGGTTATTCCTTAAAGCTTATGTGCTATTCTCGTTTAGATGGAGAAAATATTTATATAGGTGTCGAGCCATTTATGCTAAATCGTGATGATTTATGTAATGTAAACTATGAATTTAATGTGATTGAGTACGTTGGTAGTAATTGTGATAAACAAATAATGGTAGGTAAGGGTGCTGGTATTAAAACTGCTAATAGTATTTTAATTGATTTGAAAAAGCTCATTAATGGCTATAAATCTAATTATAAAATTGTTAATAATTATAAGACGATTGGTGGCGATTTTTCTTGCTTTAAATATTTTGTAAAGCCTTGTGAAGAATTAGATATGGATCTTATAGATATTAATTTAGGTGATTTTTATATAACTAAGAAACTAAATTATGAAGAATTCAAAACAATTCAAAATAAAATAGCATTTTATGCAAAAATTAATTAGATATTGCACTTATAATGAATGTTTGATATAATAATATTTAGTTTAGGAGGATTAAATTAATGGCAGTTTTTGATAAAGTTAAGGAAATTATTATAAACGAATTAAAGGTTGATGCAGATAAAATTACACTTGATACTAATTTAAAGGATGATTTAGGTGCTGATAGCTTAGATGCAGTTGAAATTGTAATGGCTTTAGAGGATGAATTTAATATTTCAATTCCTGATGAAGAAATCCAAAATATTTCTACTGTTAAAAAATTAGTTGAATATATTGAATCAAAGCTAAATTAATTTCGAAGCTGTAGCCTATCTTTAGGTTACAGTTTTTTTTAAGGTGGTGAAAAAAATGAAGGAAAATGAACAAGAAATAATCGGAAAATGGGAAAAAAATCGTATTTTCAGAGTTGAAATTGACCGCTTAAAAAGAAAAAGTACAGTTTATACTTCACCTATCTATGTTAATCAATTGGGATTTCAAAATGCTAATGCTTATAAATATCTTTATGCTGATAGCTTTCAAAGATACCTAAGAATGAATGATACTAATGTTTTGTTTTCAGTAGCTTTTAATGATTTAGCTAACACTTCATTTTTAGAATCTAAAAGGAAAAATAATTGCTTAGATGATAGCTTGGCTAATGTATATAAAGGTGAATTAGTAAAGCTTGGTGTTGGTTTAGATATTACTAAAGCCTTTAACGAAAATAGTGATTTTTATATTGAGTTTTTACAAAGAACGTTTATTAAGCTATATGAGCTTGGCTATATTAAAAGAAAAACAAAAATGGTTGAAACTGATGGTAAAAAACTTTATCAGGATTTTGAAGGTGTAGGCCTTAATAAGGAAAGCACTTGTGTTTTTGTTTTGAATATAAAGGACATTAGGGATGAGGCAATTGCTATTATCGAAAATCTAAATCTTGATAATGATACAAAGAAAAAATTATTAAAAATATTTAAGCCTTGTGAGGTAATAAATATTCCGCTTTTAACTTCAAACAACAATAATCTTTATATTCATTTAAAGGAAATATGGATGCTTGGAGGTATTTCTTTTATTGTTTTAAATCCTAATTTAATAGATTATCAAATGTATGTTTCCGAGGATGAGGAAATTATTATTTCTGATAAGCTTTCATTTTGTGGTACCTATGCTATTAATCCTTTAACAGGAAGAGAAATTCCTTTGTTTTTAAGTACTAAATATGATGAAAAGGTTCATTTGGGGATTCCTGATGTTAATTTAGATGATTATGATTTATGTAAAAGTGAAGGCTTAGAATATTTGCCAATTGTTGAGGATGGGTATGTTATTAATAGTGATTTTATTTCAGGATTAGGAGTAAGCGAAGCAAATAAAATTTTAGAGGATTCATTTATTAATGAAGGAGTAGCTACAAAGGGAATTATTTATGAGGAAAATGAAATTATTATTTCTTCACTTGATGAATACGGCTGTTTAATTCCGTTATTAATAGACGATGATAAGATATATCCATTAAACGACAATCTACCAATTACATTCTCTAAAAAATTCAGGTACCAAATTCCTAATAGTGATAGTATAGAAGAAATAGGTACATTAATTAATGGTTCCCTTAACCGTTTGTTTTGCAATGGTTTATTACCTATGGGAATGATTATCTATGATGAAAATGTTTTAAATACAGATATATTTAATGCTGATTCATTAAAGGAAATTAATAATTTTTCAACTTTTGATTATTTTATCATTGATGAAGACATTTATGCTAATTTAGCTATGCCAATAATTTTTTATTGCTTAATTAGTAAAATAGCTAAAATAAACAATCCCCTAGAAATATCAAAGATTTTAGTTTTTAAAGATATTGTTGATAAAAATGGTAATGAAATTAAACCTAGTAATTTAAATTTAATTGATTTTAATAGTATACTTGATAAGTATTCATTAGATACTATAAGATTATATTATTATTCTCATGATTATCTAGATGAATTTAGATTTGATCCTTCAGAGCTTGATTATTTTCAAAATCAGGTTTATTTACTAAGAAGAACATTTAATACAGAATTACTAGAAAATTCCTATGATTTAGAAATGCCATTATATGAGTTTGACAAGCATATGGAAGAATTGTTTATGAATAATAAATTAGCTTTAGCTATAAGTTACATTTTCAATTTTCAAAAAAAATACCTACAGAACCATAAATGGTCCTATAGGCAGGCATTTACATTCTTAAAATGGATTTCTCTTTTTACACCTTGTATTGCTGAAGAAGCATTTAAGGATGTATTTAAGGAAAATCATTTATTGCTAGAAGAAGATTTTAAATAATCACCCTGGTAAATATTTCTTTTCCTTAGCTCCTTATCTATTTCGTTTTGAACAACAAGCTTTTTAATAGTCCATTTTGGTTCAATTAAATCGCTTATATTACCATCGGCTGCAAGACGATGAATTATAATATCATCTCTTAGATAGCCAATTTGATCGCAAACAATATCAACATATTCATTTAATGTTAATATTTTAAATGGCATTAGTTCATATTCTAAAGCCATTTTTGTTTTGTTTAAAACTAACAAGGAATGAATTTTGATACCATTAATGGGAAATGTATTTAGATATTTTATATTGTTAATCATATCATCTTTTGTTTCAGCTGGTAGACCATTAATGATGTGTACAACTAAATCAAACTTGTGATTGTTTAGCATATTCATAGCTTTTGTAAATTCAAAAAGATTATAGCCACGATTGATTCTTTTGGCAGTTTTATCATTTATTGTTTGAAGTCCTAATTCTAATTGGACAGGGATTATTTGGTTTATTTCTTCTAATAGTTCAATTATTTCTTTATTTAAGCAGTCTGGTCTTGTAGCGATTGCTAGTCCAACAATGTTTTTATCCAAATTAATTATTTGGTAATAGACTTTTCTTAGAGTTGTAATATCAGCGTAGGTATTTGAGAAGGCTTGAAGGTAAGCTAAGTATTTAGCATTTGGCCATTTTTTATTTAAGACTTTCTTTATATCATTGTATTGCTTATCAATACTATCATAAACATTTCCGGCAAAATCACCACTGCCACTTCCTGAACAAAATGTACAGCCACCATAGGCTTTAGTTCCATCACGATTAGGACAGCCAAAGTTAAGATTTAAGCTTATTTTAGCAATTTTAGTTTTAAATTTATCCTTATAATACCTACTTACAGGATTATAATGCTTTTCCTTATCCATATAATTCATTATTATTTCACCAGTATCTATTATAGCACAAGAAAAAGTAAAATGCATCTTTGCATTTATTGAATAAAATCTTAGTTTATGCTATAATGAATTCACGTTTTTATTGGAGGTTGTAAGGTGCTTGATAGATTATCTACTTGTTTATTTCACCCAAGAATGATTGGAAAATTTTTGAATGACTCATTTTGGAAAATTTGCCTTTTTATTTGGGGTATATTTACGATTGCGATGATTCCTTATATTGTAACGATAAAGGATTATTTGGTTATGGAGGATAGTATTTCTACTGAAATAATTAATAAAGTAATTAAAGCTAATAAGAATTTAAGCTTTGATGGTAATACACTTGCAAGTGATAGTGGCTTTATTGTGACAGAAGGAGAATTAGAAATTTGTTTTTTAAGTAATGACTCCTCTAATAATAAGGATTATGTCGTTTTTGAATATAATAGTGATAGTGTTTCTGTTAAAATAAATAATTTAGTAGTTTCTAAGTATAAATATAGTGATGCTTCACTTTCTAGCTTTTCTTTAAGTGAAAATGATTTTGCACAAAGAGAGAGCTTTAGAGAGTTTTTAAATTTTACATACAAAAAAATAATGAAGGTAACGATGCCATTTATGGCTATGAGAATATATTTTTATAATTTATTTGTTTATATTCTAATTATTGGCTTCACATTTTTAATTAATTTTAAAACAAATCCAATTTTACCTAGTAAGATTGTTTTAAAGATTTCAGCCTATTCAATCACTATTTCTTTAGTTATAGATTTAATTGCTGGATTATTTAATGTTTCAATTTTGTCATATTTAGGAATGATTTTAGCACCGATTTATGCTTTTTTATCTTTAAAAAGTATAGTTAAAATTAAGAATTAAGGGGTGTATTAATATGAAGTTTGTTGATGATATAAAGAAAAGCGTTAATTTGAATTTTTATAAGAACGATTTTACTATCGATCATGTTGATGTTGATTTAGCTAACAAAACCTTTTATATTAGTTTGACATTTAAATATGCACTCAATTATGCTGATTATGAGACATTTGCTTTAGGAGTTAGTGAATATTTTAATAAATTAGGAATTAAATCATCAATAAAGATTGATTATATGACTGATGATTTAAGTAACGAGGAATGGATTGATTATTTAAAATCAATATTGATTTCTCTTAGGACTGATGATTTAATGTTTCAGGCTCTTGCAACATCACTTATTACCTTTAATGATACAAGTGATTCATTATGTATTCATCTTGAGGAGGATGCCGCTCGTTGTGATCATCTTTTGGATAAAATTCAAGATGCATTTGATAAACGCGGGCTTTTAAAGAATGTTGAAATAGTATATGATGTTAAACGTAAGCTTGATGATATTCAAAGTGAAACTCATAATATTGAGGAGGAAAGAATTAAACGTCAAATTGATACACAAAATGTTGTTAAGGAAAAGAAGGATACGATTACTGAAATTAATAAATCTAAGGGTCAATATCTAAATGAAATCAAGGAAACTAAAATTAGTGATATTCCTACAACTGAAGGTGAGCTTTTAAGATATTCGACTGAGGTTAGCTCTTTAGATTTTTTTGTAAGAGGCGAAATCTTTGATAAGTCCTTAAAGGAAACCCCAAGAAGTAAGAGAATGAATTTAAAAATATATGATGGTAGTGCCTCAATATCTGTTCAAAAATGGTGTGGAAGAACAAATGAACTAGAATTATATAATTCTTTAGCAGTCGGCGATATTATAACTGTTTTTGGTACAGCAATTTATTCTCATTTTGACCGTGATGTTATAATAGAAGCTAAAAAAATTGAATATGTTGGTCAAAAGGTTGAAGAAGAGGTATTAGATACTGCAAGTAAGAAAAGAGTAGAGCTTCATTGCCATACTAAGATGACTACACTTGATGGCTTAACAGAGGTTATGGATTATGTAAAAACTGCTAAAAAGTGGGGACATAGAGCTTTAGCAATTACGGATTTAGATGGACTTCTTGGTATTCCTGATATTGCTCATTCACCTGTTGATGAAAATTTTATGCCAATAGTAGGAACTGAACTTGGGTTCATCAATGATAGTGAGTATTTTATTGTAATGAATCCAATGGATTATGATTTAAGAGAATCTACCTATGTTGTGTTAGACTTAGAAACTACAGGTTTATCACAAAGCTATGATAGTATTATCGAAATTGCTGCCTATAAGGTTAGAAATAATGAAATTATTGATACATTTGAAAGTTTTGTTAATCCTAAACGTCATATTTCTGACAAAATCTCTGAGCTTACAACAATAACTGATGAAATTGTTGCAAGCGCTCCGACAATAGAAGAAATTTTTCCTAAATTTTTAGATTTTTGTAAAGACTGTGTTTTAGTTGCCCATAATGCTAAATTTGATATCGGTATGATTTATCGAACTATGAAGAACTTAAATATGGAAGTTAAAAAATTCCCAGCTATTGATACCCTTAATGGTCTTCGAGCTCTTCATGGAAACGAACTTAAAAAATTTAACCTAACTGTTATGTCAAAGTTTTATAAGGTTAAGCAAGAGCAGCATCACCGTGCCAATGACGATACTAGAGTTACAGCAGAATGCTTTATTTTAATGCTTCAGGAATTTATTAAGGCTGGTTGTAAAAATGTATTAGACATTAATAATCTAATAGATAAAGAAAATCATTATAAATTTTTATTCCCTAATCATATTACCCTTTTATGTAAAAATCAGATCGGCTATAAGAACTTATATAAAATAATATCTGATGCCTTAACTACTCATTGTCTTAATAATGGTATTCTTTTAAAGAGTGTTTTAGATAAATATCGTGAAGGACTATTAGTAGGTAGTGCTTGTTCAAATGGTAGAGTATTTGAATGTGCAATGTATTATTCAGATGAGGAATTAGATAAGGCAATAGAATATTGCGATTATATTGAGGTACAACCACCTCTAGCTTACAAGCATCTTTTTGCCGAATTACCCAATGGTATTAAGGATATAGAAGAAATAATTATTAAAATAATTACTAGAGCCAAGGCCCTAAATAAAATTGTTGTAGCTACGTCAAATTGTCATTATCTACGACCTGAATTAAAAAAATATCGTGATATTTTGATTGCAACACCACAAATTGGTGGTGGTCTTTCTCCACTTTCTAAATATAAAGAAGCACCTGATGCTCATTTTAGAACAACTAATGAAATGCTAGAGGAGTTTAGCTTTTTGGATCCTGTTTTAGCAGAAGAAATTGTTGTTGATAATACTAACAAGATTGCTGATATGGTTGAACGTATTCAATTTTTCCCTAAGGAAATGTATGTTCCTGCAGATGATGAATTTAAGGATTCATTGCATGTTGATTCGATTGTTGGTTCAATGAAGGAAATCGTTTGGGATACATGCAAGAAGATGTATGGTGATCACCCTCATAAGATTGTAACAGAAAGAATCGAAAGAGAACTAAAATGTATAATAGGTGCTGGTTATTCATCAGTTTATTATATGTCACATCTTTTAGTTACTAAATCAAATTCGGATGGATATCTAGTAGGATCACGTGGATCTGTTGGTTCATCACTTGTAGCAACAATGATGAATATTACAGAAATTAATCCTCTTGTTCCCCATTATCGTTGTAAAAAATGTAAATTCCATGCTTTTAAGATGTCTGAGGAAATGATTGAAAAATATGGTATTACTAAAGAAGAGGAAATGCTTCAGGAGGAATTACAAAAGGTTGAATCAGGATACGATTTAAATGATGCAGTTTGTCCTGTTTGTGGTGAAAAGCTTGCTAAGGATGGTCAAGATATTCCTTTTGAAACCTTCCTTGGATTTAATGGTGATAAGGTTCCTGATATTGATTTGAACTTCTCTGGTGAATATCAGCCTCAGGCTCATGAATATGTTAGAACCTTAATGGGTAGTGAGCATGCCTTTAGAGGTGGAACTACCGCAACTATTGCTGAAAATACGGCCTATGGCTATGTTAAGGCCTACTGTGAAAAGAAGAATATTAATTTATCATCTTGCGAAATTGATCGTATGAAGACCTATCTTGTTGGTATTAGAAGATCATCTGGTCAGCATCCAGGTGGAATAATTGTTGTTCCAAGAAGAAATGATATTTATGATGTTACACCAATTCAATACCCTGCAAATAATACAGAAAATCCATGGCGTACAACTCATTATGATTATCACTCATTTGAGGATAATCTATTAAAGCTTGATATCCTAGGACACGATGATCCTACTATAATTAAATATTTAATGGATTATGTTCATGCTCATCAAGATGAGTTCCCTTTTGATAATGCAAAGGATATTCCGATTGATGATAAGCAGGTATTCCAAATGTTTTGCTCAACAAGTGTTGTTGGTTTAAATGAGGAAGAGGTAAATAGTAAGGTTGCTTCCTTCGCGGTTCCTGAGTTTGGAACTAGCTTTGTTAGAGGAATGCTAATCGATACCCTACCATCAACCTTTGCTCAGCTTGTAAAAATTTCTGGTCTATCACACGGAACTGATGTTTGGCTTGGTAATGCTCAGGATTTAGTTTTAGGAAAAACTAAATTTGGAAAAATTGGTTTTGATGACATCATTTGCTGTCGTGATGATATTATGATTGGTCTTGCTCAAATTCCTGGCTTTGAACCAAAAAAGGCTTTTGAAATTATGGAATTTGTTCGTAAGGGTAAGGTAGCAAAAAGTCCAGATAAATGGGCTCCTTATAAAAGCTATATGGAGGAGCATAATGTACCTGAGTGGTATATGTGGACATGCGAAAAGATTAAATATCTATTCCCTAAGGCCCATGCTACTGCTTATGTTATGATGGCTTTAAGAATTGCTTGGTTTAAGCTTCATTCACCTAAATTGTTCTATAGTGCTTGGTTTTCTAAGCGTGCTAAAATATATAGCATAAATGAATACATTAAGGGACCAGATGCTATTAGAAATAAAATTAATGAGATTAATAATAAGAGTAGAAGTGAAAAAACAGCTAAGGATGAGGATATGGTTACAGCCTTGGAGGTTGCGCTAGAAATGACTCTTCGTGGTTATAAATTCTTACCAGTTGATATCTTTAAGTCAGATGCAACGATTTTCCTTGTTGAAGAGGATGGTATTCGTTGTCCATTTGCTTCAATGGATGGTCTTGGACCAAACGCTGCTGTTGATATTGCTGAAAAAAGAGCAGAAAAGCCTTTTACATCTAAGAAGGATGTTTTAAAGCGTACAAAGCTTAATCAAACTCTGTTTGAGGAATTTAATAGAATGCATGCCTTTGGTGATTTACCAGATGATGAACCTGAAAAAGAGGTTGGCTTATTTGCTTTTATGTAAAATTGTGTGATTGAAATTATATTTATTGCATATAAATTTTTTGTATGTTATAATTTTTTTGTGATTAGATAATAATCTAATGAGGAGGAATATAATTTAATGAAACAAAGCCCACTATTTTCAAATATTGAAACTGGAAATGTTTATACATCATCAGATGCTGCTACCTATAAAGGAATCTGCGTCAAGACATTCATTTTATTATTTGTAGCTATTATTGCTGGTGCAGTTACTGCCTATGCCCTTCCAACAATATTGGTTAATAATTTTGTAGGATTTTATATTGCTTTAATTGCTAGCTCAGTTATTGGAACAATTAGTGTTTTTATTGGAAGAACTTCAAAAACAGCTGCTCCTTATTGTAGTTTTATTTATTCAGTATGTGAAGGATTGTTTTTAGGAACAATAACCTGCTTATTTGGAGCCGAGGTTAGAGGTATTGTTGTAATTGCTATTGTTGGTACAGTAACAATATTTGCTACAATGCTTGCCCTATATGCTTTAGGTATCTTAAGAGTTGGAAGCGGATTTGTTAAATTTTGCTGGGCATTTACAATAGGAGCCTTAGCTCTTGCCCTAGTTACAAGTTTATTATCACTTACAGGTATATTTAATAGCTTGAGCATCGGTCTTATTATTGGAATTGAAGCAATTTTCCTAGTTTATGGATCTATAACCTTATTATTAAATTTTGCTGAGGCTACAAATGTTGTTCAAGCAGGCTGCGATAAGGCTTCTGAATGGAATGTTGCTCTTGGTCTTGAGGTAAGTGTAATCTATATTTATGTTGAGCTATTAAGAGTTGTTTATTTAATTGCTCAAAGTAAAAGAAACTAAAAATATATATGTTGATATTTGCCACCGGGCAATAGAATGCTAAGCATTCGCATACTTATCGTTAGGTCTTTGAAGATAGGTGTGTGGATGCTTTATTTTTTTTAGGAGGATTTATGAAGAAATTAACTATTAAGTATTTTTCGTTAGGAGAAATTTTATTATGGAGCTTATCAGTATCTTTAGTAATATTGTCATTTTGCATTTTTGATAAAAAAATTATTTAATGCTTATTGCATCACTTATAGGTGTGACTTCATTAATTTTTAATGCAAAGGGAAATCTAATTGGTCAAGCCTTGATGATTTTGTTTAGTTTGCTATATGGTTATATTTCCTTTAAGTTTAAATATTATGGTGAGATGCTTACATATGTTTGTATGACTATGCCTATGGCAATCTTTGCTTTTATTTCTTGGCTTAAAAATCCTTATAATGGAAAAAAGGCAGAAGTAAATGTTAATCATCTTTCAAAACGTGAAATGCTATTTATGACAGTTTTTGCAATTACTCTAACATTTATATTTTATTT
>CALCWU010000193.1 GCA_937905855.1 uncultured Mollicutes bacterium | reverse complement strand
TACAAATATGAAGGTTATACCTAGTTTTCTTTGAATTTCCTTAAGCTCATATTGCATTTCCTGACGAAGCTTTAAGTCAAGGGCACTAAGAGGCTCATCTAGCAATAAAACCTTAGGCTCATTAACTAGCGCACGAGCAATAGCTACTCTTTGCATTTGACCACCAGAAAGCTTATCAATTGATCTTTTTTCATAGCCCTCAAGACCAACAATTTTAAGCATTCTTAATACCTTCTCTTTAATTACATCCTCATTATAAATATTAGTTTTTTCTTCCTTATTTTTTCTTTTAAATCTATTAAAGAAATTTTTCTTATTTTCATTATTTCTTTTAATTCTTAAGCCAAAGGCAACATTTTCAAAAACATTTAAGTGAGGGAATAACGCATATCTTTGAAACACTGTATTAGTGGCTCTTTTATAAGCAGGAATTGTAAGCAAATCTGTTCCATCAAATAAAATACTACCACTTGTTGGCTCCTCAAAGCCACCAATAATTCTTAAGGTTGTTGTCTTACCACAGCCTGATGGACCTAAAAATGTTACAAATTCATTTTCATAAATATCTAGGCTAATGCCCTTTAAAACAATATTTCCATTAAATTCCTTAGTTAAATCCTTAATTTCAATTAGCTTCTTTTTCTCCATTTTGCTCTCCTTAAAACTCTGGTGGACAGGATACCCAAATAATTTTTGCTTCCTCATCACCTATATTTTCAATATAATGCTTTTTATTAGTTTCAAAATAAAATGATTCACCACACTTACATTTATATGAATCATCACCATAATGTATTAAAATTTCTCCCTTTATAACATAGCCAAATTCTTCACCATTATGAGGCATATCTAAAATTGTTTTGCTTCCCTTTTTTATTAAAACAATTATGGGCTCCATTTGATTAATTTGCGCAGATGGTACTAACCAAAGCTGACGATAATTACCAAAATCCTTTTCAAAATAATCATCCTTAGTGAAAATTATTTGTTTTTTTTGATCCGAGGCAAAAAAATCACTAATTTTAATTCCCAAAACCTCTAATATTAGATTAAGAGTTTCAATTGATGGTGAGGTTTTGTCATTTTCAAGCTGAGAAATAAATCCTTTAGATAGCTCGCATCTATCTGCTAGCTCTTGCTGAGTTAAGCCTAAAAATATTCTTCTTTGTTGAATTTTCTTTCCTATTTCCATCTTTTCACCTGTTTCTTAATACTAAACTTTATGTTTGAAATCTCTAAACATATTAATTATATCAAAAAAAATCCTATAATCAATATTTTAATTAATTAAAATCAAAAAAAAGCTAGTCAATTTGACTAAGCCTTATCTTCTTTATCATAATCATCTAAGAAGCTATGAATTATGCCCTTTTCCTTATAAGCAATTATTTTATCAAGGTTTACATTCATTGCACTCTTAAAAATATTCTTTTCAATCATTGGATTGTAGCTTTGAAGCTCTTCAATTAGCTTCTTCGTTGCGTAACGCTGTGATCCGCCACCACCATTATCACAAATCGCACAATTTTCAGTAAAACGGCAGGCACATTGGATAAATTGTAGCTCATTAAATTTCTTCCATCTAATTATATCTCTTTCACGAATATAATACATTGGTCTTATTAATTCCATTCCCTCATAATTTTGTGAATGAAGCTTTGGAAGCATTGTTTGAAATGATCCACTATTAAG
>CALCWU010000192.1 GCA_937905855.1 uncultured Mollicutes bacterium | reverse complement strand
GTTCTGCTGCAGTTTCTAGCAAAGCTGCTGTTGAAGGTGGAAAGGTTAATTTCTTACCAGTTGGCTTTCAATTAGATGCTGTTAAATATGTTATTAGTTTGGAAGCGTTTTGGAAAGCATATTGTAACACAATATTCTTTACAATTTATGGTACATTAGTATCAATGCTTGTTGGTATAACTGGAGGTTATGCTCTATCTAAAACAAGATTGATGTGGAGACGTGGATTTAACTTCTTATTAGTATTTACAATGTGGTTTAGTGCTGGTATGATACCAACATTACAAAATTTCCAAAGATTTAACGTTAATAATAGATATATGTTTATTATTGCACTTGGATTTAATGCGTTCAACATAATCTTGTTAAGAAATGGATTTAGTGGTGTTCCTACTGAAATAGAGGAAGCTGCTACAATAGATGGTGCTACTGAATTCCAAATTTTGACAAAGATTTATATGCCTATGTCTAAAGCAACTATTGCAACAGTTACAATGTTTTATGCAATTGCTCGTTGGAATGGTTACTTATGGGCACAAATGTTATTAGGAGTTGATGACGCTCCGCTACAAGTAGTCATCCGAAGCTATATGGAGGCGGGCGAATTTGAAGACTATGGAACATTCGCAATTGACTCTATTAGATTTGCAATGATAGTTTGTTCTATCATTCCAATCATCGTTATTTACCCAATGATTTCAAAATATTTTGCAGCGGGTGTTAACGTTGGTGGAGTTAAAGAATAGATAGAAAGAAAAGAAAAAAGGAGAAAGAAACAATGAAAATTAAAAAGATTTCGTTAGTTGCATTGGGCTTATGTTCTGTATTAGCTGTTGCTGGATGTAAGAATGATGGTGCGACTAGCACAGGCGCTGCTTCAGGCACTGGTAATAGCCAAAATTCTGGTACTATTCAATCAAGCAGCTCAAGTTCAAAAGGATATGTAATCCCAACTGTTGAACAAAAGGATGCTGGAACAAAGGGAGCAAAGGTTGATGTTATGATCAACTATAAGAAGAGCGATAGCTTATCATATGGTGTAAGTTATACTGGTTCTTCTGCATATTCTAACCCAATTGAAAACAAGACTTATCAACCAGGTGATATTCTTCCAACATGGAAAGAATTTGGAACAATGAATGGTGTTGAAATCCGTGACGTTGCTGATTATTCAGTACATACAGATGATAACCAATATGATAAGATTTATGTTTCACCAAGTTCAGGTACAAAATTTGTTACAACTGTATCATCAAATAATGATAAGGGTCAAACAGCTACTGTTGATTTATGGATGAACTCAGCTGCAAATATGGATAAGGCTGCTGCAAATGGTGACTTATTAAACTTACTTGAATATTTAGACAACTATATGCCTAATTTCAAAAAATGGTTATATGCTAACCCAGAAGTTGCAAAACAATTAATTAATGAAAATAATCAAATGTATGTTGTACCTTATTTCGATGGTAAGGATTCAATCGAGAAGATGTTCTTAATGGATACTAATATGACTAAGAAGCTTCTAGATGATGATAATGCAGTTTATGATACAACTGATACAATTACTACTTCATATGAGAAGTTCATACCAAAGTATCAAAATGAGAAGATTGCTGTTATTGGTGTTGATGGAAAGAAGACAGATATCACTGTAACTTCTACTGAAAACATTATTGATAAGCAAAATGCATTAGATGTTAAAAATGGTCAAACTTTAACAACTGCTTTAAAGGAATACTTAAAGGCAACTTATGGTGAGTATGTTGGACCTGGTAAAATTTATGAAAAACTTTCTGATATTTATGTATCAAAGAATGCATGCTATAATGCTGATGAATTAGTTGCTTTAATGCGTTGCGTTAAGACAAATTCTAAGTTATTAACTGGTACAACAGATAAGAAGGTTACTGTTTTATCACCACGTGAGGATAAGAACAGCCGTGCAAACAACATTGTTCAATTTGCTTCAATTTGGGGTATTCAAGGATTAAATTCTGAAAAGGATTACTTATATTTTGATGCTAATGGTGAACTTCATGATGCTAGAACTGAAGAAGAAACATATACTGTTGGTTTAGCTAATCTTCATAAGCTATATAGCGAAGGATTAATTCTTGAAAACTATGCTACTAAGATTGATGGAAAGACAAACTTTGCTAAGAATTTGATTCCTGAAGGTCAATTATTTATGGAATATGATTATAATGCTACATCTGCTCAATATAATGCACCAGATGATTATCAAAGTGGTACTACTGGATCTAAGACTAATGGATTTATGCCAATTTTAGCTCCAGTAACTAAGTGGGCAAATGATGATCATACAACTTATAATTATACTCGTCACTCTGAAGATACTCGTGCATTAAAATCAGGTGGTTGGGTTGTTCCAAAGAATAGTGATAATATTGCTGGTGCTTTAGCTGTTATTGATTCAATCTTTACAACTGAAGGTGCAAACCTACAAGACTTTGGTCCTACTGCATATCGTGATGGCGATAAGACAGTTACTTTGCCAAATGGTGTTGTTGCTCCAAAAATTAATCCTACTGTTTTAGCTGAAATCTATACTGGTGATAATAAGTCACTTGGTTGGAATAACTGGTATCGTTGCTTCGTTGGTTCAACTCATGGTATCGGACATGTTCGTAGTGATGCTTTGGATTATCAAGTTACAAATGCTAGTGGTCAAACTGGTTTAAATAATGTTACTGAAGCAATTGCTGCTGGCGTTATGTCTTTAGCTATTAGTACAAACCCTAACGGATTTAATAAGTGCGTTCCTACATTCTGGAGCTTATCTTCAACTGATAATGAAAATTTAAAGGCTAGTGAGGATAATACATATTTCACAACTCTATGGAAGAGTGATATGTCATACACTGGATACCATGGAATTGTTAGAGATGGTTTAACTGAAGATAAATTATCTGAAATTAAGGGTCATTTTACTGGACAAAATCAAGTATATCTTGAAACTTATAAATTATATCTTAATTAATTTTATTTAGGAAGTGTTGTGCATAGAATATTATCTATGCACAACAATTTCCAATTTTTTGGAGGTTGAAATGAAAAATACTCTAAATAAATTTAACAAAATTATTGTTTTCAGCTTTGGAATTGCGGCTGCTTTAATTTTAGTTACTTCATTGGTTTATTTTGATTGCTTTACAAATTTAGCAACTGATTATTTAAATGGTGAATTGAACACAACTGTTAGAACTACTAGAAGTGTTTTAAGAGCATTTTATGGGGATAATGATACTGCGATTGCTATGTGGCATAATGTAGATGATTTTTATCGAGCTGCTCAAACATTTAATCAATCTTTATATGTTTTTTCTATAGTTATGCTTATTACATTTGCTGTAACTTTGATTGCTTCAAATCATTCTAGAATTAAATTTTTCTTATCAAATTTAATTGTTGGAGTTGCTGCTAATGTATTTGCTATAATTTATTCCATTGTAATTCTTACAAAGAATTTCAATGTAGCTTCATTATTTAATAAATATAAAACTGAGTTATCTGTATATGATACAGTTACAAGTGTTGGTTGGAGTGCTGCTACTAGTTATGCAAATGGTGGAACTTTAGAACAATATTTTACTTTAAAAAATTCTGCTTCAATACTTACTACTATTGTTTTAGTTTTATTCATAATTGTTGCTGTTATTAATCTTGCTTTTACCATTTTAAAATTTATTTATACGAATAGAAAGGTGGAAGAGTAATGAATACTGAATTTGAAAATATTGAATCTTCTGAAAAAATCGAAATTCCTCAAAATGTTAAAGTTGAGAAAATGAGATATCAGAAAAATTCTTTATCTTATATGCTTGGATTTGCTGGAATTGGGTTTTCAATTTTTGCTGCATTTATTTTGCTGAATTCCCTAACACCAGATATTTATACAATATTCAAAATTTTGTTAAATATTGTTATTTTACTTTTTGGCTTTATGTGCTGTGAAAACGTTAAAAATTATCGTGAAAAATCAGCGTATATGATGCTTGGTATTGCAGGCATTTGTGTTGCTAGAATATTCTTTGGGCCTATAATGCTTTTTAGATATTATAGTAAGTATTTAACATTTATGGAGGATGGAATTCTTCAAACTGATGAAAATGCTATTGTTTCTAAATGGTTAGGTTCAAGTATAATTGAAAAGTCTGGCTTTTTAACACCTAATGGCTATGTTAGAGCTATATTAGCAATTATTGGACTTATAGGTGCTGCTGTATGCTTTACATTCGCTGCTATAATTTGTATTAGAAAATCTAAAGTGCTAAAAAAATTTTTAGCTGAGAATAAGTAGGAGGTTTTGTTAGATATGTCTGATGTTATTTTAAGAAATGTAAACAAAATTTATCCTAATGGTGTACAGGCTGTTTTTGATTTTAATATTGAAATTGAACACGGTGAGTTTATTGTTCTAGCTGGTCCATCTGGATGTGGTAAGTCTACTACACTTCGCATGATTGCAGGTCTTGAAGAAATAAGCTCAGGTGATTTAATCATTAATGGTAAGCGTGTTAATGATGTTGCACCTCGTGATCGTGATATTGCAATGGTTTTCCAAAATTATGCATTGTATGCTCATATGACTGTTTATCAGAATTTAGCTTTCTCATTAACTATTAGAAAGGTTGATTCTGATGAAATTCATGTTAGAGTTATGAAGGCAGCTGAGATTTTAGGTCTTACTCCATATTTGAATAGAAAACCTAAACAATTATCTGGTGGTCAACGTCAAAGAGTTGCTGTAGGTCGTTCTATTGTAAGAAATCCAGTTGTTTTCTTGTTTGATGAGCCTTTGTCAAATCTAGATGCAAAACTACGTGGTACAATGCGTAAGGAAATTATGCTTCTTCATAAGAGATTAAATTCAACTTTCGTATATGTTACACATGACCAAATTGAAGCTTTAACTCTTGCTGATCGTATCGTTGTAATGGCTGATGGTAGAGTTCAACAAATTGCTTCTCCTAAAGAGATGTTTGATTGTCCTGTAAATTTATTTGTTGCTGGCTTTATTGGAACTCCACCTATGAATTTTTATAATGGTGAGATTACACCTGATGGTTATTTCTTACATATTGATGGAACAAAGATTAAGTTGAATGACACTCAACGTGAGGCTTTGTTTGATAAAGGATATGCTGGTAAGCGTGTTGTAATGGCTTCTCGTCCTGATTATGTTTTTGTTGATGATGCAATGCTATCTGAAAATGTTGATTCTACAATTCAAATTGATGTGGATTATACTGAATTCTTAGGTGCTTATTCATTAATATATGGTATGTTTGGTGGCGAAAACATTATTGCAAAGATTAATGATCGCTTTGATACATCTAATCGACAAATTAAAGCTTGCTTTGAAATGAAGAAAGTTCATTTTTATGATGTTGATTCAACAAATGTTATTGTATAGGTGGTGTGTTTATGGAAAAAAATAAAAAAAATGTATTTGCTATGTTTTGCGAATTTATAAAAAAATGTTGGTTGAATTTTATTGATTCTTTTAAATACAATCCATCAAAGATTGCTACAATAATTTTACTTGTTCCTTGTATTGTTTTAGGATTTTGCTTAACATTCCATTTTACAGCTTCAAAAGCGTTCGTTACATATAATTCAACAATTCAATATGTAAGAATTACTAATGGAGAAATAACTGTTCCTGATTGGTTTGTTGCATCTGCACCAACTGCTGATAGAGCTAGAGAATATGCTCAATCAATTGCAATGTCTTTACATTCTGGCTTTCAATTATTTGCTTTAATGGTTTTAGGTGCTGTAATGATGTTTGTTGCTATGAATGTATCTTCTAAACGTAATTTGGGTTCATCTGTTCAAGCAACTTTATGTACTGCTGCAATTATTTTATTTGGTATATTTTGGATTATGAATTTTACTAGAACAAATTATATTTATAATGTTGCAAAATATACAGAACTTCAAGGAAGCAAGTATTCTATCACAAGTCGTACAAATATGGTTTCAATCATTTGTGTTATAATTGCAATGATAACATCTATTGTTGGTACTATATTATCATACATCTTTAGAGATAAGACTTATAAAAAGGAAAAAATGTAATTATGAATAGAGAGAAGAAGAAATTTGATGATAAACAATTACAGGATTCTACTAATCCTTATAAATCTGATTTTTTATCTAAAATTCCGTCTTGGCTCAAAATTCTTATATTGAAATACTGGGCAGCTGCGGCTGCCGTTTTCTTTGTAGGAATAGGTGGCGATTTTTTAGGACTTGATTGGTCTAAAATTAATGATGCTAATGCTGGATGGCTGTCTGTTGATTTAGGTATAAGATTTTTTGCACTGTTAACTTTGTTTCTAGCACTTGTAATGAATTATATAGTTAAAATGTTTGCATTAATGTTTCATAATAGTCGTGAAAATTGTAAGAAATATTTATTTGTTTCGAGAAAGGGATTTTTAGGGTTTTTAATGAACTTTAGTTATAATTTATTAATTATGTTTCCAATTTTCTTTACAACTGTTTTAATTGCAAAATATAATTTGTTGCCAAGTATTTTCGGTAAGGACACAAATTGGGGACTTGAGCCATTTTCTATGGGACTTTTCTATATATTCTATGATTTTATCTTTTTATTTATGAAAAATGTGATCGTTCATATATATAAGGTTCACAAAGTTAAAAAAATAAATAATGCAGAGTGAGGTAAATTATGAAGTATAAAGTTATTTTTTTATCAGCAAGAAGTGTTACAATTGAACTTCAAAATGAATTTGTTTTTGAAACTGATAAAGAATATGATATTTTATTAAATGATGAATTGTATTCAAAAGGAAATAAAAAGAACATTATTTCAATTTTTGATTTAAATCCAGATACTAAATATAAATTAAGTGTTGTTTACGATGGAGAAGAATTCTCTGATTCATTTAAAACTTTTAGTGAATATGTTACACTTGATGTTAAGAAGTTTGGTGCTAAGGGCGATGGAAAGACACTTGATACTAATGCAATAGAAGCATGTATTCTTGCTTGTCCAGATAATGGACGTGTATATTTTCCAGATGGTGAATACTATACAGGACCAATCTTTTTAAAAAGTAATATTACTATTGAGCTTGCTCCTAATGCTCATTTGATTGGTGATACTGATCGTAATCATTATCCAATTTTGCCTGGTATGACATATACAACAGATGAAAGTGATGAATATAATTTAGGAAGCTGGGAAGGTAATCCGCTTGATTGCTTTGCATCAATAATAACAGGAATTAACGTTTCAAATGTTAAAATTATTGGTAGAGGTGTTATTGATGGTAATGCCCAAAATTCTGATTGGTGGGTCGATGTCCGTAAAAAAAGAATTGCTTGGCGTCCACGTGGTGTTTTCTTAAATCATTGCCATAATATTGAATTTCAAGGTGTAACAGTTACAAACACTCCATCTTGGAATTTACATCCTTATTTTTCTGAAAATATTCGCTTTATTGATATGAATTTAGTATCACCTAAAAATTCGCCTAATACTGATGGCTGTGATCCTGAGTCATGCACTAATGTTGATATACTTGGTGTTTATTTTTCAGTTGGTGATGATTGTATTGCTATTAAATCTGGAAAGATATTTATGGGTAGAAAATATAAATTACCATCATCAAATTTCAATATTCGCAATTGTTCAATGAATTTTGGTCATGGTGCAGTTGTTCTTGGTAGTGAAATGAGTGGTGGAATTAAGGATATTAAGGTTAGCCAGTGCTTATTTAATCATACTGATAGAGGACTTCGTATTAAGACAAGACGTGGTCGTGGTAAGGATGCAATTATTGATGATATTTTATTTGAAAATATTAAAATGATTGATGTATTAACACCACTTGTTATTAATATGTTTTATTTTTGTGATCCTGATGGAAAAACAGAATATGTTTATTCGAAGGAAAAACTGCCAGTCGATGATAGAACACCATATTTAGGTAGATTCCATTTTAAAGATATTGATGCAACAAATGTAAACGTTGCAGCTGGTGCCTTTTATGGTCTTCCTGAACAGCCAATTGATGAAATTGTTTGTGAAAACATTAATTTTCATTATGCTAGTGAGCCTGTTAGTGGTACTCCTGCAATGATGAGTTTTTCTGAGCCTATGAAGGGCAAGGGCTTATTATTTAATTATGTTAATAAAGTTAAACTTATTAATGTAAATTTTGATGGCTTAAAGGACGAAAAATATGAATTTAATTTTGTAAATGAAATTAAATATTAGTTGAATTGTAAAACAGCTTATTTAAAGGCTGTTTTATTTATTTTTATAAATAAAAAAAGCGCTAACATAATAAGCGATTTTTGTTTATAAATGTATAATTTCGTGGTATAATAAAATGGACTTTGAAAAGTAAGGATAGTGATAAAATGACAATTTCTATAGGTTCAGATCATGCTGCACTTGACTTAAAAAATGAATTACGTAATTATTTGGAAAATGCCGGGTATTTAGTAATTGATAGAGGTACCTATACTAAGGAAAGCTGTGATTATTCAGATTATGGACACGCTGTTGCTGTTGATGTTAGAGATCATATTGCTGATCGTGGTATTGTTATCTGTGCTACAGGTATTGGTATGTCAATTGTTGCAAATAAGGTAAAAAGTGTTCGTTGTGCTTTGGTTGATAATGTTGAATTTGCTAGATTAACACGAGAACATAATGATTCTAATGTTTTAGCTCTTGGAGCTAAGGCGGTTAGTGAGGATTTAGCAAAGCAAATTGTTGCTGCTTGGCTTGAAACACCTTTTTCAAACGAGGAAAGACATCAAAGAAGAATTGATAAAATTACCAAATATGAGGAGAATAACTTATGAGTGAAAAATATGTGATGCCTAATACTTTAGTTTTAAATCATCCTATGATAGAACATAAGATGACTACTATTAGAGATAAGAATACATCTATGAAGGAATTTACTAGAAATGTATATGAGGTTTCTTTATTGGTGGCATACAAGGTTAGTGAAAACTTCTTGTTAAAGGAAACAGAAATTGAGACGCCAATTTGCAAATGTAAATCACATGTTTTAGCCAAAGATATTATTATTGTTCCAATCTTAAGAGCTGGCTTGGGATTTGTTGATGGCTTTAGAGAAGTATTTCCTGAAGCAAGAATAGGCTATTTAGGAATGTATCGTGATGAGCAAACTTTAAAGCCTGTTGAGTATTGTGATAGACTTCCTAAAGATTTATCACAGTTTACAGTTGTTATTTCGGATCCTATGCTTGCTACTGGTGGAAGTGCATTACTTGCAATTGATGCTGTTAAGGCACGTGGTGCTAAGGATATTATTTTTGCTGGACTTGTAGGTGCACCTGAAGGTGTTGATGCTGTTTATTCTAAACATCCTGATGTTAAGGTCGTTTTAGCAACGCTTGACGAAAAATTAAATGAACATGGTTATATTGTCCCAGGACTTGGTGATTGTGGCGATAGACTATATGGTAAGAATTAATGAAAAGTAGAGAATTTGCTAAATATTATGCTGTAATAACTCAGGGAATATTTAGCATAATTACTTTGTTGTTATTAGGCTTTTACATTGGTAGATGGATAAATAAAGATTCTATTTGGCCACCCGTACTTGCAACAATAGGTGCAATATGTGGTATAATAATATTCATTGGCCTAATATTAAGATTAGGTGGTGAAAAAAAGAATGGACGAAATGAGTAAATTTGGTATAATTGTAGTTCCAATATCTTGGGCTATTGGCGCAATTGTTGCAATTATTCTTGGCGTATGGGGTCCGGATAGATGGTGGTTAAGCTATTTACTTGGACTTATGACTGCACTTTTAAATTTCGGCTTAATGATGAAATCAAATCGAAGACTTGCTGAAAAAACTAAAAATCAAGAAGAAATTAAGCCTAAAAGGATGGCTTTGACAGGCTATTCAGTAAGAATTATTGTTTTTGTTGCGATTTTTGCGACTGTTTGTTATAGTCAGTTTAAAACTGAAAATCCTCGATTTTTTGCAATACCAATGATTATTGGCTATTTAACGCTAAAGCTTGTTATTATTGCTTATGGAATTATAAAAAGAGGGAAGGTGAATTCTTAGTGCTAGATTATTTAAGAAGTTTTCCTGGACAGGTTAAGTCGACTATTGGAATCACCATTGTCTTATCAATATTTTTTATCTTATTTTATTTCATTAAATTAAGAAAAATTAATCCAATGGAAAAAACGCCAAAATGGATTATTCCTTTTACGATGGTTGTAGATTTAATTAATAATTTTGTTAAAACTAATATTGGTAAACGTTGGCGAGTCTATTCACCTTATTTTACAACGTTAGCTATATTTTTGTTTACAGCTAATACTTGTTCAATATTTGGACTTACACCCCCAACAAATTATGTAGTAAACAACGCTGCTCTTGCAGTTTTATCATTTTTGATAATTCAAGTAACAGGTATTGTTTCTAATGGTATATTAGGATATTTAAAAAGCTTTTTGGAGCCAATTTTCCTACTTTTACCAATAAACATTATATCGGAATTATCATTACCATTATCATTATGCTTACGTTTGTTTGGTAATATTTTAAGTGGTACAGTACTTTCAACACTTATCACAGGTGTTTTAGGACCATTCTGTATTCCATTTTTACCATTATATAATATAGTATTTGATATTGGATTTGGTATAATTCAAACAGCTGTGTTTGTTATATTGTCGATTGTATTTACATCGATGAAAATTAAAGATGAAGAAAAAATATATAGTAATTAAGGAGATTTAAAAAAATGTTAACACAAATTTGTACTATTTTAACTATGTTAGTGGAGGCTGCTTCTCCATATAATGAATTTTTTGCTCGTGGTATGGCTTATATCGGTGCTGGTATAGCTGTATTTACTGGCGTTGGTGCGGCAATTGGTGAAGGAAATGTTGCAGCACACGCTGTTGAGGCAATTGGACGTCAACCAGAAGCATCTGGTAAAATTACTCTTACAATGTTAATTGGTCAAGCAGTATCTGAAACTACTGGTCTATATGGTTTAATTATCGCAATTATGCTTTGTATGAAGTAAAAATTTAAGGAGGCACAAATATGATTTTAGCTTCTCTCAATGAAACGCTAGAAAATATTGCTGATATTGTTAATAAGTGCTTAGGCCCACTTGGTAGTGATGGCTTTACTTTTAATACAATTCGCGATTTTTTAATTCAAATTTGTGCTACTATTATCTTATTTGTTGTTGTTAGATTCTTTTTTTGGAAGCCAATAACCAATATCTTGGAGGCTAGAAGGAAAAATATGGATGAACAGCTTGAAGAAGCAATGCAAATGAAAAAGGATAATGCTAAGCTTCAATTAGAGCTTGATCGTCAAATGTCTGAAGCCAAAGAGCAAATCAAAGAATTAATGGATAAGGCTCAAAAGGAAAGTAATCTTTTAAGAGAAGAAATCATTAATCAAGCTCAAAAGGAAGCAAGAGAAAGACTTGCTAACCTAGAGGTAGAACTTGAACAAGAAAAGTCTAAATATGAAAAGCAAATTAAAAAGGAAATTGTTGATATTGCTTTTTTAGCGGCTAGCAAGATTGTATCTAAGGAAGTTGACCGTGAAAAATATTTGGACGCTGTTGATGATTTATTAAAGGAGGCCAAGGAATAATGATTGCATCAGAATATGCAAATGCACTTTATGAATTGGCTTTAGAAGATAACAAAGAAGATATAATAGATAGCAATTTGAATGATTTTGTTAGTTTATTAGGCTTAAATCCTGAATTTAAGAAAATGATTGAAACAAACACAATTGGACATGACGAAAAAATTAAACTTTTAAATAATGTTTTAAAGGGCTTTGATTCATTATTTATTGATTTCTTGGCTGTGGTTAATGATCATAATCGTTTTAAGGAAATGAATAATATAATGATTGAATATAAAAAAATAATTGATAATGCTAAAAATATTTTGCATGTTGATGTTATGTCATGTTATAAGTTACAAGAAGACGAATTAAAAAGAATTAGAAATGCCTTAGAAAGAAAATATCCATCTAAAAATATAGAGATTACAAATGTTATTGATGAATCATTAATTGGAGGAATTAATATCGTATGTAATGGTCAAAATTATGATATTTCTTTAAAACGTCAACTAGATGTAATGAAGGCATCACTATAGAAAGGATAAATTATGTCAAATATAAATTTATCAGAAATCTCTAATTTGATAAAGGAACAAATTCGTTCTTATAAGGAAGAAATTCATACTGAAAATATCGGTAAGGTTGTTGAGGTTGGCGATGGTATTGCGATTATCTATGGTTTGGATCATGCAATGCAAGGTGAACTTTTAATATTTCCAAATGATGTTTATGGTATGGTTCAAAATCTTGAAAACGATACTGTTGGTGCCATTTTGCTTGGTGAAAGCTCTTTAATTAAAGAGGGCGATATTGTTAAGTGTAGTGGTAGAATATTAGAGGTTCCTGTTGGTGAAGGCTTGATTGGTCGTGTTGTCAATGCCTTAGGACAACCAATTGATGGCTTTGGCCCAATTGAGATTAAAGAATATAGACCTATTGAAAATAAAGCTACAGGTGTTTTAGATCGTAGTAGCGTTGATACACCACTTCAGACAGGTATTAAGGTAATTGATGCTTTAGTTCCTATTGGAAGAGGTCAAAGAGAGTTAATTATTGGTGATAGACAAACTGGAAAAACCTCTATTGCCGTTGATACAATATTAAATCAAAAGGGTAAGGATGTCATTTGTATTTATGTTGCAATAGGACAAAAGGAATCAACAGTTAGTTCTGTATATGAAACATTAAAAGCAAATGGAGCTATGAATTATTCAATTATTGTTAATGCGTCAGCTTCAAATCCAAGCTCTTTATTATATATTGCACCATATAGTGGTGTTTCTATGGCTGAATACTTTATGTATCAAGGTAAAGATGTTTTAATTGTTTATGATGATTTATCTAAGCATGCGGTAGCCTATCGAGAAATGAGCTTGTTATTACATCGTCCTCCTGGACGTGAAGCATATCCCGGAGATGTCTTTTATCTTCATTCACGTCTTTTAGAGCGTGCTGCAAAGCTTTCAAGTGAACTTGGTGGAGGAAGTATAACAGCTCTACCTATAATTGAAACTCAGGCTGGTGATATTTCAGCATATATTCCAACAAACGTAATTTCTATTACTGATGGTCAAATTTTCCTTCAAAGTGATTATTTTTATAAAGGAATTCGTCCTGCTATCAATGCTGGATTATCTGTATCACGTGTAGGTGGTGCGGCTCAATCAAAGGCTATTAAAAAGGTTTGTGGAACCCTAAGACTAGATCTAGCAAGCTATCGTGAACTTGAATCGTTTACTCAGTTTGGCTCTGATTTGGATGCCTCAACAAAAGCTCGACTTGACCGTGGTGCAAGAACAATTGAGATTTTAAAGCAAGATTTACATAAAACCTTATCAATGGAACAAGAAGCCATTATATTATATTGCTTAACTCATGGCTTTTTAGATGATATTGCTTTAAATGATATTGCAAGATTTGAAAGAGAATTATATATGTCATTAAATACAAGTGAAGAAGGAAAAGCTTTAACAAGAGTGATTACCCTTACAAAATCTTTGCCTGAATTTGATAAGCTTGATAGTTTTATTTCTACATTTAAAAAGACATTTATGTAGGAGGTAGTATATGGCTAACTCTTTAAGAGATGTTAAGATTCGTATTGAGTCAACTAAATCAACTGCTCAAATTACTAAGGCGATGTATATGGTTTCTCAGTCAAAGGTAACAAAAGCCTTGGACCAATATACTGGCTATAAGGATTTTATGCAAAGAATTGCTGATTTAGTTTATAATGTAGCAAGTGATGAATCTATTTTAGATGTTCATCCTCTTTTGAAGGAAAGAGAAATTAAAAAGAGATGTTATTTAATAATTACATCAGATCGTGGTCTTGCAGGGGTTTATAATTCATCAATTTATAAAGCTTTAGAAGAGGAAGTTTTAAATAAAAATGATTTTATTGTTGCAGCAATAGGTAAGCAAGGTTATTCATTTTTAAAAAGAAAGAAATATGAAATGATTAAGGATGAGCCTACACTTGTTCGTGATGATGTAATGTTTTTAGATATCGTTCCACTTGCTAATGAAATAATTGATATGTATTTAAATAATGAAATTGATGAGTTAATTATTATTTACAATCATTATATAAATAGCTTAACTAATGAAATACATAAAGAAAGAATTCTACCTATTTCAAAAATTGAAGGTTCAAAGAGTAATGAGAATTATATTTTTGAAGCAGGTGTTATGCATACATTAGATATGATTTTGCCAATGTATGTCAAAGATATGATATATGGAATAATTTTGGATGCTAAGTCAGCTGAGCATTGTTCAAGAAGAAATGCTATGAAAAATGCTACTGATAATGCTGAAAAGGTTATTTCTAAGTTACAAATATTATACAATCGTGCCCGTCAAGATGTTATTACTAATGAGTTAATTGATATTGTAGGCGGTGCAAATGCAATAGGAGGAGACAACTAGTATGCCAGGAATAATAGTTGAAGTTAAAGGACCAGTTGTTGATGTTAGCTTTGAAAATGAACCACTTCCTAGAATTAATGATGCTTTAAAGGTTAAAGTCGATGAGAAATATAATCATGGCTTTGCTATTGATTTAACTCTTGAGGTAGCATTACATGTAGGTGGCGGTATTGTTCGTTGTATAGCTATGGATTCAACAAATGGCCTTGTAAGAGGGATGCCAGTAGTAAATACTAATTCACCTATAACTGTTCCCGTTGGTGAAGAAACGTTAGGTAGAGTATTTAATGTACTTGGCGATCCAATCGATAAAAAAGGCCAAGTTTCAAATGAATGCAGAAGAATGCCAATTCATAGAGAAGCACCTACTTTGGAGGATTTATCAACAAAGGTTGAAATTTTGGAGACAGGAATTAAGGTTATAGACCTTCTTGCACCTTATATTAAGGGTGGAAAAATTGGTCTATTTGGTGGTGCTGGAGTAGGTAAAACTGTACTTATTCAAGAGCTTATCCATAATGTTGCTCAAGAGCATGGTGGAATTTCTGTTTTTACAGGTGTAGGTGAGCGTACAAGAGAAGGAAACGACCTATATAACGAAATGTCAGAGTCTGGAGTTTTAGCTAAAACAGCAATGGTATTTGGTCAGATGAATGAGCCACCTGGAGCAAGAATGCGAGTTGCATTAAGTGGTTTAACAATGGCTGAGCATTTTAGAGATGTTGAGCATCAAGATGTACTTTTATTTATTGATAATATCTTTAGATTTACACAAGCAGGTTCTGAGGTTTCTGCCCTACTTGGTAGAATGCCTTCGGCTGTAGGATATCAACCAACACTTGCAACAGAAATGGGTAAGCTACAAGAAAGAATTACCTCAACAAAGGAAGGCTCAATTACATCTATTCAAGCAATATATGTTCCAGCTGATGACTATACTGACCCAGCACCAGCGACAACATTTACACATCTAGATGCAACTACAAACCTAACGAGAAAGCTTACTGAGGAAGGTATTTATCCAGCAGTTGATCCACTTGCATCTACATCTAGAGCTTTACAACCAGGAATCGTTTCAAAAGAGCATTATGAGACTGCTCGTGCTGTTCAGCAGTTAATTCAAAGATATAACGAATTATTGGATATAATTGCTATTTTAGGTATGGATGAATTATCAGAGGCTGATAAGCTTGTTGTTAAGCGTGCTCGTCGCGTTCGTTTATTCTTATCACAAAATATGTTTATTGGTAGTGCATTTACAGGTATAGCTGGTTCGTATGTTCCACTTAGTGAAACAATTAGAGGATTCAAGGAAATATTAGAGGGTAAGCATGATGATTTACCTGAGGAAGCATTTAGACTTGTAGGTACTATTGATGATGCAATAGAAAAGGCTAAGAAATTATGAAAATAGCAATTTCTACTCATCAAGGAAGTTTATATAATGATGTTGTTGATTATGTAGTTGTTAGTGCACAAGATGGTGAATTTGCCATTTTGAAGGATCATGCACCAATAATTTCAGTAATTGATGATGGTTATGTAAAGCTTGTACTAAATGGTAATGAAGCGTTTGTAGCATTAAGAGCTTCTGTTTTAGAATTTCATAATAATGTTTTAAGTATTTTAGCTCAAGAGGCTCATATTGGTAGTACTGCTCAAAGTGCTAAGGAGCATCTTGATGAATTACGAAAAAGTCGTTTAGAGACCAATAGAAAGGAATCAGCTGACTTTACGCAAATGGAAAAAGAATTAAGAGAAAGCTTAAAAAAATCAAGAGCTGGATCTTTATAGCAATACCCTAGTGTATTGCTTTTTTTAAGGAGAATTGACATGCTTGGAATAAATTATACTATATTAAATAATTTTATTTATATTATCGGTTTTTGCATTATTTTTTATGTAACATTTCAAATTCTTAGAGCTACAAGATTTGATGAATTTTTTAAGCAAGGGCGAATTTGGCAAATAAGATTAGCATATGTTTTCATATGTATAATTGTTTCTCACCTTATTATGAGTGCGATTTTGATGATTTGTCAAACTTTTTTAGTGCAATAATGTATAAGTAGGGCCTCATTGTTAATAATAATTTTGAGGTGAAACAAAATTGAAAGGAAAAATTAAAAGATTCTTTCTTGAAAAGAGAGAATTAATTGTTTTTTTAGGTGTTCTTGCAGTTATCTTTACAACAGTTATTACTGTAATAAGTATTGCAATGAAGGATGCTAATAATGTTAGTGGTGAAATCGAGAGTGAAATTACATCAAGTCCTATTCCATCATCAAGTAGTAAGGGTACAGAAAGTAGCAAAGAATTACCAACAACTATTGGTATGCCTATAACAGGCGAGTATAAAATTGTTCGTGAATTCTTTGATTCAACTAAATCAAGCGAAGAATTAGCCACTGCAATAATTTACACTGGAAGCTATTACGTAGAATCAAAAGGAATTAGTTTTGCACGTGAGGATAATAGTAGCTTTGAGGTAAATGCAATTTATCCTGGAACAGTTAAAGAAATAAATTATGATGAAGCAAATGGCTATTCAATAACAATTGATCATAATAATGGATTAATGAGTATTTATAAATCATTGAGTAGCTGTAATGTAAGTCAAAATGATTATGTTGCTTCTAGTGATATTATTGGTGTATCTGGTAGTAGAGTATATGATTCTGAAGCAGGAGTTCATGTGCACGTTGAAGTAAAATTAAATAACAACTATTTGAATTTGAAAGACCTAATTGGTAAAGAAATTGAAGAAGTAGTAAATGTTAAGTAATAAAGTCAGTGCTTTTTGGCACTGATTTTTGTTTTAAAAAAAGGGATAATGCATATAATAATAAGGGTGATTAAGGGTGAATACAATTATTCATGATAGAGTTTTAAAGATGGCTGATATCTTATTATTGGAACAAACAACAATTCGTGAGGTAGCTAAAAAGGTTGGTTATTCAAAATCTACTGTTCATAAGGATTTGACAATTAAACTGCCAAAAATTGATTATAGTCTATATTTGAATGTAAAAAAATTATTAGATTATAATAAAATGATTCGCCATATAAGAGGTGGCGAATCAACAAAGCATAAGTATGAAGAAATTAAATATCAAAAATATTAATAATTGCTTTTTCATTTGTTATTTTTTTTATTTTATTAAGATCATCATCAAAAGAAGAAACAGGAATTTCAATTTCTAAATATACAGAAGTAGTAAAACTAGAATTTACTATTTGGAATCCGCATCTTAGAATTTCTTGATAGTCTTTATATGAACAAATAATATTTATTTTTCTTTTCTCAATTAGATCAGAAAATGTTGCTTCCTCAATTGCTTTAAGACAAGCATTAGAATAGGCTCTAACTAAACCGCCAGTTCCCAGTAAGGTACCGCCAAAATATCTAGTAACTATTACTAAGGTGTTAGTTATTTCTTTTTTTAGTAAAATATTTAAAATAGGATAACCAGCAGTTTTTTGTGGCTCACCATCATCATTACATTTAAAAATGTTTTGTTTTGGGCCTAGAACATAAGCATAAACGTGATGCTTAGCATCAAAGAATTCTTTTTTAATTCTTTTTAAATATTCTTTTATTTCATTTTCATTATTAATCGGAATAATATCGCAAATAAAAATAGATTTTAAAACTGTTATTTCACATCTAACTGGTTTTGTTAATATTTTCATAGTATCACCAAAATAATTATATCATAATTTGATAGAATTTAGGCAAAAACCTTAAAAAAACTTGCATTTTATGTAAAAAAATGCTATTATAAATAGTGTTACATATGGAGGTTTTCTATCATGGGAAAGAAAATTGTGGCAACAACGTCAACCAGTTGTCTTGATTATTATGAAAATAATTATGATATACGAACTATTCGAATTAAACTTGATATAGATGGAAAGCTTTATGCTGATGGCTCAGAAATGCCAGCTGATAAATTTTTTAATTTACTTAAAGATAATCCAACATTGATTCCTAAGACTACGCAGGTTCCTATTGGAGAATTACTTGATTTTTTTGAAGGATTATATGATGAGGGCTATGATGAGGTTTTTGTAACAACAATTTCATCTAAGCTAAGTGGTAGCTATAATGGTATTTGTCAGTGTGCTCAAATCTTAGCTGATAAGATGAAGATAGTTGTTTATGATACAAAAACTGTTTGTTTCAATGAGGGTGTATTTGCCTTACGAGCTGCACAGCTAATTGAAGAAGGTAAAGAGTTTTCGGAGATTATTCCTGAACTAGATTATTTACATAAAAATAATATGATTATGTTTGCTGTAGATAATTTAAGCTATTTAGTTAAAAATGGTAGATTGTCAGGTGCAGCAGGATTTTTGGGTACTGTTTTAAAAATCAAACCATTATTAGAGGTTTTAGAAAATGGAGAGATACATTCAGTCCAAAAAATCAGAACTACTAAAAAGGCTTTAGATGCTGTAAGCCTTGCCGCTAAGGAATATATTGCTGGCAGAGATTATTTTATGTATCTTGTTTATACTACAGATGAAAATCTTAATTATTTAAAGGAACAAATAAAGCTTAATTGTAATGTAGATAATTTATTAGAGGTACCAGGAAGTCCAATTGTTGGTTGTCATGTTGGACCAGGAGCTCTTGGTGTTGGAATATTTTTAAAAAGAAACAAATAATAAAATTTGGTCCATGAAGTAATTTATGGACTATTTTTGACGAGGTGCTAAATGAATTATGTAGAGGCTGGCATTGATTTAATAAAAAAAATTAAAAAAATTGGCTATGATGCTTATTTTGTTGGTGGCTTTGTTCGTGATTATTTACTAAATTTAGCTCCTAATGATATTGATATAACTACTAGTGCCACAAGTGAGATACTAAAAAATAATTTTTTGAATGTTTATGATAAAGGAATTAAATATCAAAGTGTAGTCATTGAAAATTATGGTTTTAGCTTCGAGGTTACTACATATAGGCTTGAAAGTAATTATGATGATTTTAGACATCCTAAGGTTATGACTACTAATTCTCTTAGCGATGATCTAAAAAGAAGAGATTTTACGATTAATGCTTTAGCCATGGATGAAAATTATAAAATAATTGATTTATTTTCAGGCTTAAATGACCTTAAAAATGGCACTATAAGGGCTGTTTTAAACCCTACTGTTAAATTTACTGAGGATGCTCTTAGAATGCTTAGAGCGTGCTATTTTAGGGCAAAATTAGGCTTTGATATTGAGATTAATACCTTTAATGCAATTAAAGAAAAGGCAATGCTTGTTAAATATTTAAATAGCGATTGCGTTTATAAAGAATTAAAAAAAATTATTACTGCAAAATATTCTTTACTTGGCTTGAAGGCTATTAAGAATTCTACAATTTCAAATTATATTCCAGGTCTTGCAAGAGGCATTGACTACTATTTAAATTTTAATATTAATTTGAATGATATAAGTTTATTTTTAGCTTTATGCTTTAAGGATAATTGTGATGAGCTTAGCTATTATAAAATTAGTAAGAATCAAAGAAAAGAAATATGCAATATTATAAAGCTAATGGATATATTAGCTTGTAGTAATGTTGAGCCTTATAGTTTAGTTGGCTTTGCTAAAGATGAAATAATTAAAGCTAATATATTAGGTAGTAATATCAAGCTTTTCAAGAATAATGAAGTAGCTTTAACTAAAATGTACGATAAAGCTATATGTTTAAAAGATAATTTAGTTATTTCCTTTAATCAAATAAAAGCCAATTGTAATAGTATAGAGGAAACAAAAAAGCTATATGAGAATATATTAAGAAATGTTATCAATGGCAAATTGAAAAATAATATTGATGAAATAAATGATTTTATTGCTAAGGAGGGTAAATGAGATGAAGGCTTATTTAGATGATTACAATTTAATAACTTTAATGGTTGAAAAATCAAAATTAAACCTTATTAATATGTTTACTCTTAAATGTGATAAACTAACAGAAGAATTACAAATTTTAAATACCAAGGAATATAATGAATATTTAATTTATAGTCTAAGCTATAAAATGAATTTGAAATTTTGGCGAAAAAGCTATATTATTGTTGGCGATGAATATGTTGAATTATATTCTGGTAGTATTATTAGAACTAATAGATTTGATGAAGAATTCTATTATAATGGTAAATTAGGAATTACCTATAGTAGATTTAATACGATATTTAGAATTTGGTCACCAGTTGCTAAAGAAATCATTTTAGTTTTAAATCATAAGCGTCATTCTCTTTCTTATGTTGATAAGGGATTATGGGAGTTAGATCTTAAAGGCGATTTTGAAGGCTATAAATATTATTATATTGTTTATATTAATGGTCATTATAAAAAGGTATTGGATCCTTATGGCTATGCTAGTGATACAAATGGCTATAATAATTATGTAATTGATCAAACAAAATATGAAAGATTTAAATATCAAAAGCCTTGGTTTAGTGGAAACTATTGTGATGCTTCTATTTATGAGGTGTCAGTGCGTGATTTTTCCTATAATAGCTCAGCTAAATCTAAATATAGGGGAAAATTTTTAGGATTATGTGAAAATCATCCAACGAGTATTGGCTTACCAACAGGCTTAGAATACATAGCTTATTTAGGATTTTCTCATGTTCAGCTTATGCCTGTTTTTGATTTTGAAGGTATTGATGATACGTCAAATAAAAAATATAATTGGGGATATAATCCTCATCAATATTTTACATTGTGTGGCTGGTTTTCAACTAATCCTGAGGATCCTTATTCACGTATAAATGAATTTATAAAGCTTGTCGATGAGGCTCACAAAAGAGGTTTGAGAATTAATTTGGATGTTGTGTTTAATCATGTATTTGATTACAGAGCTTTTCCTTTAGATTCTCTTGTTCCCGGTTATTTTTTTAGAGTTGGCTTAGATGGAAACATGACAGAAGTGACTGGTTGTCAAAACGATTTTGCTTCGGAAAAAAGAATGGCTAGAAAATTTATTGTTGATAATCTAGTTTATTATGCCTCTGTTTTTAAAATTGATGGCTTCCGCTTTGATTTAATGGGGTTATTAGATATTCCAACTATGAATTTAATTAATCAAACACTAAGAGCCATTGATAATAATATTATGCTATATGGTGAAGGATGGAATATGAATAATACGATTCCTAATGAAATGCGTCCACATATGTATAATAATGCTAAAATACCTGAATATGCTTTTTTTAATGATACTTTTCGCGATTTTATTAGAGGAAATCAGTGGGAAAATACACTTGGTTTTGCGATAAGTGAAAATATGAATGCAGCAACATTATTTAATTTGTTTTGTGGAAGTTCACTTCCAAATTTTAAGTTTTTTTCACCTAGTCAATCAATTAATTATGTTGAATGTCATGATAATTATACATTCTATGACTTTATTAAAAAGAATACAAACTATGATGATGAAAAAATTAAAGATAAGGCTAGACTAGTTTTAGGACTTATTTGCTTATCACTTGGGATTCCCTTTATTCATAGTGGTCAAGAATTTTTAAGAACAAAGGATGGTATTGAAAATTCTTATAATAAAGGTGATATAATTAATCGTTTTGATTATGAACTACGTGATAAGAATATAGATTTAGTAAATACTCTTAAGGATTTATTATTATTACGTAAGGAATTAAAGAATTTGCGTTTAAACAATGTTTATGATATAATTAATAAAGTTAAATTATTAAGTGACATTAATTCACCAAATTCATGTGTGATTAAAATTGAGGATTTGGTAATTATCATTAAAAATTCTTATCAAGAGGAATATTTTAATAATGACCGTGACTATATAACTATTTTTAATGGCGTAAATAAATGTAATGAATTATACAAAGAATTTTATTTAAATAAACCTGGTGTTTATGTGTATAAAAAGGAAGTGTAAAAATGGAAGTAATCATCGGAAGAGTTGATGGTATTAATACATCTGATAATGTTTTAAATATTTTAGTTACTGATAGCTTAAAGAAAACTTATAATATTAAAGCTTCATTAGCTTATAAAGCAAATATTTCTCAAGGTACAATTTATAAGTTTAATGTTGAAAAGAATGGAAATAAAAATATTTTATGTTCAATTGATGATATCAAAAATCTTGATGATGCTGAAATTGTTTCAATTTTGCATTCCTTTGGTAATTCATCACCATTAAGCTATGATGAAAGTGTTAAAGAAATTAATAAATATCTAAATAAAATTGATTCAAAGATAATTTATGATATAACTAAATATCTATTAGATAAGTTTCATAAAGATTTCTTTATTTATCCAGCAGCAGCAAAAATGCATCATGCCTATGTTGGTGGCTTAAGCTACCATACTATTGGTATGTTAAGAATGGCAGATAGCTTTTTGTTAAATTATCCATATTTAAATAAGAATTATTTATATGCAGGAATAATTTTACATGATATTGGAAAAACTACAGAATTTAATGGTATACAAAACACTGATTATTCGTTGAAGGGGCAATTGATTGGACACTTAGTAATTGGTGGTATGGAGGTTAATGAAGCTGCTAGAGTACTTCATTATGAAGATACTGAGGAGGCTTTAATATTAGAGCATATGCTTATTTCTCATCATGGTCAGCCTCAATTTGGTGCGGCAAAAAGACCTATGACTGCTGAAGCATTAGTTTTATGGTATATTGATACTATTGATTCTAAATTTAGAGTTTTAGGCGATGAGCTAGATAAAATTAAACCTGGAGAATATACTGATCAAATTGGTGTATTAGATCGTGTTAAGGTTTATAAAACTAAATAATTTAAAAATCGACCAAACAATATGGTCGATTTTTTTGTTACTTTGTTAAATATTTATATAATAGCTTAGATGTAGCAATAATAGCATCTAAATGTGTTCTTTCCATACCATGTGATGCATGAACACCAGGACCGATTAAAGCTCCTTTGCAATCAACTCCTGCTCGATAAGCTGCGCCTATATCAGAGCCATAGAATGGGAAGATGTCTACGACGAAGTTAATATTTTCATCCTTAGCTAAATTGATTAGTCTAGTTGTTAATTCATAATCATATGGACCACCACTATCCTTAGCGGCAATACTTACAGCATATTCATTTCCTGCAAGATCTTTACCAATGCATCCCATATCAACAGTTACAAATTCATCAATTTTATTTGAAACTGTTGCTGCACCATGGCCAACCTCTTCATAATTTACAAAGTAAACTAATGTATCGTATTTTGGTATTTCGTTATTATCCTTAAGCTCCTTTAAGGTATTTAGAATAGCGCACACGGAACCTTTGTCATCAATGAATCTTGATTTTAGGAAGCCACTATTTGTTATAGTTGTTTTTGGGTCTATACATATATAATCACCATTATTAATTCCTAAAGCAATTACATCATTCTTTGAATGAATAACTTCATCGATTCTAACAACTAAATTGTCAAAATCTCTTGGCTTTGATTGGGCATCCTTATAAACGTGAGAAGATGGTGAGGTTGATAATATTGTACCAGTATATATTTTATTATCTCTTGTAATTATTTTACAATATTCTCCATCTAGTGTAGGTGCTTGAGGACCACCAACGTTTGTAACATTTAAGGTACCATCAGCATTAATTGAGCGAACCATTAAGCCTAGGGTATCGGCATGAGCAGAAGTGGCGATTGTTTTTTCACTTGATTTTCCTTTGATTTTAATTACTACACTACCTTTATTTGTAATTGAAACATTATCCTTATAGCCGATTTCACCTAGTAGTTTAACTAATAATTCATCTATATTTTTTGAATAGCCTGTAGGTGAATCAGTAAAAAAAATTTTAGGAATAATCTTATTAATATATTTCATTTTATATTTCTCCTTTTTTAATGATTTTAGCATTTTTTTTATTTAACTGCAAGAAAAAAGAGTGGATTTATTTCCACTCTTTATCAAACCAGCCTTTAAATGTTGTAACTTCATCATAACCGTCAATAGTAGTTTTTAATGAATTAATATAATCATCATATGTAAATGATAAATTATCAGCTTTTGTAAATGTAACTGTTCCTAATTCATTTAATTCTAACCAAGTTTGGAATGTTGAATTTGTATATCTTGAAATAACACTTGAAGCCATAGCTGAGATAGCATTTCTTAAATTAGAAGACATTGATGTTACAGAACCATTTACTAAATATTCATAGAAATAAATATATAATTGGTTGATTGAAATATTTGTTGTTGATTCATTATATGCATCAGTTACAAAATATATATCATCATCATCGTCATCTTCATCCTTTTCATCTACGATAACCTTGATATTGGCATAATCCTTAGAGCTATCGTTAGAAGAAGGATAGTAAGCATTTTTAGGTTCTTCAAAATCAGTTACTATTAAAACATGATATCCATAAACAGTTTGACATAGGTTACTCATAGCTAATGAATCAATATCAGTTGAACCATCAGCTTTAGTTAAGCCATTTAAGAAGAAATATGAGTTATCGTCATCAAAGTTTAAGTCTGAACTTTTTACCTCTTTATATGTTTCTTTAATATAGTTAGCGAATGGCTCTACATAATTTGAAACAGATGTTTGAGTGACTTCACCTAAATCCTCAACAGTAAGCTTGAAGTTGAATGTATATTTGAAATCATCCCAAGTAGCACCTAATGCTTTTCCTTCTGGAGATACTAATTCTTTACCCTGATTAAATGCTTCAACTAAATATTTTAAAGCAGATAGTTTATCAGTTTTAATGTAGTTTGTTTCATACATTAAGGCTTTAGCAAGCTTTAGAACCTCAGAATCAAATAATTGTTGTTTTTCTTCACTTAACGAGTTTCTAAATTTTACAGGATCATCAATTGTTCCATCACAATTATCATCTACACTAATTAAGAAGTGGTTAACATCAATTGAGAATAATGTCTTATATACTTCAGCAGTATATTCAAGCATATTCTTAAATATTTTAACATCCTCATTAATAGTGTATGAATCATCAGTCTTAATGAAATAATTATCACGATAATATGTAGATGAATATTTAGCTAATAATTTAGATGCATATAGATTTTGAGTATAAATTTCATCTTCAGTTGCATAACCATAATTAATTGTATAATAGTTTTCAAGACCAAGGAATTTTGGAATTGAAGTATTACCTTTCTTAAATGATTTTACACCATCCTTGAATGTCTTTTTAAGACTATCTAGATCATCAGAATCTAACCAAGTATCTTTATATGTATCAGTCATATATTGATTTAATAGATATGTTGTTGCAACTTGAGCACCCTTATAACTAGCAAGGGAATTGTAGAATTCATCAACGCTTATATCAGTAGTAGTTCCATTATAAGTTACACTAGCAAGTAAATTTGCATTATAATCTTTCTTAGAAATATAAGAATAGTAATCATCGTTTGCATATGAATTATAGAAACGATATTCATAATATGGATCATAAATCTTTATATCCAATACATCATCAACCTTGTGGTCGTTATCACCATCAATTAATAAATTCTTAAAAATTGTTGAAGTAGCTACTGATGATGAAGCCTTAGAATCAATAATATCATTTTTTAATGTTTCCTTTAATTCATCAGTTTTTTCTTTGCCAAGTTTATTCTCTAAATCAGCATATTCTAATTCTGTGTTTTCATCACCAAAGTATTTAGTATCAATCTTGTAAACCATAAAGTATTTATCATCAATTGATCTTGGGAAAGCAGTATATGAACCATCTTTTACATCAGTAGTATCAAAACCACCATCAACTAAAGCTTCATTATAGAATGTTGAAAAATTAGTTGAAATATTGTTTAATTCAGAATTATATCTATCTGTTAAATAAGATAGTGAAGTAACATCGTTAAGCTTGTTATTTTCAATTACAAGAGGAGTTCTATATGAATAATATGTATTATATAGAGTTGTAAAGAATTGTAGCGCATTTGCATTAGTTAATTCACCAACAGCAGCCTCAGTATTTTTAATAGCATTTTCTGCGTCTCTTAATGAATTAAATCTAACGATAATTGCTTTAGTTGTATTATATGTTTTATAAGTTGATTCATAACGTGATTTTAAAGAATCATCATCAATGTAATCGCCATTATCAACCATTTCTTCTTTACTATAATCATAGATTTGCTCAGCTGATGAAATAGAAGAATAATAATCCTTTGCAGCATCCTTTAATCCTAAATCATATGCATAATATGAAATTAAAGCATCATTTAGGTTGGTGAAGCTTATTCTATCATAACGACCATCATTGTCATCATCAACAATGTCATATGTTAGATTATTAACATCTAATACAATACCAATTGCAGCCATTGTATCAACATATTTTTCTTTGTTTGTTTTGATAGTTTTAGCCTCAGTATCCTTTAATGTCTTAGCACTTGAAGTAGAGAAACAAGCAAGTGCTACGGCATCATCAATACTTTTTTTAGTATCAGCATTTGTTTTATATTCACTAATTATTTTATTAATATTGTCTTTAAAAACAATAGAATAAATCTTTTTAGTTAAATCATCATAGGCATTAGCTCTTAATTTAGTATATAATTGCTTTTCAGTAATTGTATATTTACCATCCATTGCGCTAGCATAAGTGGTATCTGTTAATGAGCCATAGGGAATAGATGTATTTTTTGGCTTTGCATCACATGATGCTAAAGCAATTACACCTGCAAGTGATAGGGTTGCAAGAAAAATCTTTTTAGTTTTCATTATTTTTGGCTCCCTTCTCCAACAATCTCTGGAACGATAGATTTAATCTTTGTCCACCAATCCTTATAGTCATTTGATGTTTGTGTAATATCACCAACATAATCGATATATGAATCGGCAACTCTTTCATTTATTTCAAGAATATTACTAAATCTTGTTTGATTAATTTGAGCATTTTCACCACTAAATACGATTGTATCAACATTTTGTAATTGATAGCATACGTATAAAATTATTACTCTTTGTGTTTCATTTGCTTGATATCTTGTTAATACAGGCTTGAAGAAATTATCAAGGGCAGTCTTAATAGCAGAAGGAATTAAATCACTTCCTTGATCATCAAGATATTCATATAAATAAACCTTAATTTGGTTTAGATTTAATTTCTTTGTATCATTATAAATATCGGAAATTGACTCTAATTGCTTATCGTTATAGATTACAGGGATATTTTTATAAATACCTGTTTTATCGTCATCACTTTCAAATTTAGCTGAAGCGGCAAGCTCACCAGATGTAACAAGAAGTAAATTTAAACCATCTGATGTTACTAAATATCCACCATTAGTTTCGTAATCATAATTAATAGTAGAATCCTCAATATTAGTATCTAAATATTGAGATGGGAATGTATCACCTAAAATATATGATGGAATATTCTTATAAATGTCCAGTAGACGAGCCTTTACCTCAAATGCAACATCAGAAGTTGTTGAATTTGTAGCACTTACATCCTTTGAAGAAACATATAGTCCTAATTTACGATATTTTGCCCAATAGCATTCTGGAGCAGTTGGATTATAATGCTCTGTATCTGTAGTATCACATAGACCATTATCAAATCGAGATGAAGAAGTATATTCATCAATGACATTTGATAATGCAGTAGCATGAGTTTCAGTTGAAGCAGTTACAATATTTACAATCTTATCTAGTAATTCCTTAGCAGCAGTTTTGATTTCGTCTGTCCAAGTTGAATAATCATCAGGAGTACCATCCTCGTTAATATCTAGATAAACTTGAACCTGAGTTCCACTTAAACTGAAATAGTTATCATATGTTGCATCAGAATATTCCTTAAAGAAGTCTAGAAGTGTTGCACTCTCGTAATTTGTTAATAATTTTTGACTAACAGTTGATAGATGGAAATAATTCTTGATAATTTCTTTAATATTTGCAGTATGGAAATAAAGCATTAAGAAGTTATATTTACCAATAGAAGCTGGATAACCACTTGAACTATAACTGTCATTTGCAAAAGCAGCAAGCATTAATTCAAGATTGTTCTCATAATCTGCATAATCTTCCTTAGATATTTCTTCATTGAAGGCATCAGTCTTCATAATTATTTTCTTACTTAATGCATCAACAGCAGTAGTAGCACCGTCATTTAACTCTAAATAATCCCAAGCGCTATAGCTTACACCATCAAGAGTATCATCTTTTGTTAATGTCATATAAATATTATGCTTTTCATCATCTAAATCAGTATAAACGACTTTAGCAATGATATTGTTTGATTTTGCCTTTGAATGGTTTTTAGAATATGTTGAATTTTCAGCAGCATAAGCTATTTCAACTACTTTGTCATAGATTTTTACCTTAATATTATTTGAAACCAAATCACTTAAAGTAGTAGAAATAGTTTCAGTTAGGTTATCTTTAAATACTAAATCAGTTAATTCCTTATATAAAGCTTCATCCTTTGAAATCTTTTCATAGGTTTCAGCTGTTGTATCATCACTATCAAATAATTCATCATATTGGTTCTTTTCATGAGAAATCTTAAATACCATATAATAATAGCTACCATACATTGATGCTGATTTTGAATAAGCGTTATAATCATCGCCATCCTCTAAAGATAGAGTCTTATATACATATGTTTTTAGAGAAGTATTTAGCTTATTTAAATCCTCTGCTGTATAATGAATATATTTTGTATATGAATCAGTTTCTTTTAATGTATTTAAAATTTGTTCAATTGTTATAGGATTGCCTTCGTTTTCTTTATTTAAAACATAATCTAGAATAGCTTTTGTTTCAAAACGACGATCCTTTGACTCATTTATAACAAAAGATTGATCTAATGTTGGTAAAGAATCACGATATGTATAAATATAGTTGTACATTGAAATGTATAAAAGAAGAATAGCAGGTTCACCATAGGTTGAATCTATTTTTTCACATTTATCATTATTTGAAGTACTTGAAACATCAAAATCATCATAATATTTTTCATAAGCATCATATGTCATTGAATCTTCAGAAGTGATATAGTACCAAACATTTTTGTAAACCTTAATTCCGAAGGCCTTTAATGTATCGGCTGCTTCATCAGAGTTCATAAATCTTAGGTTTAGTATTTCTACGTCACCTTGATTAACATATTTGTTTTCAAACATATTAGTATAATTTGCTTTAGTGAAATAACCGATATCATCCTCGTCATCCTTATCGATGTCCTTGGCTGCCTCATCAATCTTTAATTGAAGCTTGTGAGATGCAAGAAGATACTTTGCTAAATCCTTATAATTATACTTATAAAGGAAAGCAAGAGCAGTTGATTCTTCATTTTCTTTAAGCTCATTTATAGCTGAGACAATCTGATTTGCATCTAAAACATCGTTTTCTGTAAGATAAATATTATCAACATATTTAGCAACGCTTTGTCTAATTTGATTATCAGAAAGCGCCTTAATAGAGGCTGGAATATCTGTAGTCTTACTTGATAATGCTAAAACAGATGTAACTGTATACTCCTTTAAAATGTCGCAGTATTCATTATAGTTTTCGTTTGTTGGATCAGCCATTACATTCTTAACTTCGTTTTCGTAATCTGATAGAATACCATTTTCAACTACAGTTGATAAATAATCGTGTGCTGACCATTTTAATTCATTCCATAATTCTTTGTTTGTTATAGATACGTCACCAATAGATGCGTATTCTTGATTCATATCTAATGAACCAACAATTTCCTTTTTGGAACAACCACTAAGGAATATTGTGAATGCAAATACAAGCACTGCGCCAGCAAGTCTTCGCATTTGAACTTTGAATGTGTTTTTGCTCATAATAAATTCAGACTCCTTTTATAAATAAAATTTAATAATAGCATTTTATATCATACCATCAATATAGTCAAAAATCAAGGTAAAACTAGTTTTTATAAATGAAAATTTTGATTTTTCTTAACCTTATTATATTTAATATAAGAAAATTAGCTTTTTGGGCTCATGCTTATGCATTTAAGGAAAAGAAGAATATATTATTTATGGGTGAAAGGAGGAAATATTATGTCACAAGCTTTAGGCTCTGGATGTGGTAATGATTATGGCTATGCTTTAATTTTGGTTTTATTCATCCTTCTTGTAATTATTGGCGCTGCATGGCTAGTATAATTTGAGCCCTTTTGGGCTTTTTTCTTGTTTTTTTTGTCGATTAATGTTAAAATCTATAGCGGTGAAAAAAATGATTATTAATGTTTTAGCAAGTGGTTCGAAGGGAAATTGTACTTATATTGAGACAAAAAATAAACATATCTTAATAGATTTGGGAATTTCTAATAAAAGAATAAGTGATGGTTTAAAAAATATTGGTAAAAATATTGATGATATAGATTTAATTTGTTTAACTCATGAGCATATTGACCATATAGCTGGATTAGCTGTTGTTTTAAAGAAAAGTAAGGCTTTGGTTATTTTAACAGATGGTACCTACAAGGGTATTATGAACTCTAAAAATAAGGATTGTGCAACTACATTGTTTCTTCATCAGCAAAAGGGCTTAGTAAAAATTTTGAAAAAGAATGATTTAATATATCAAACATTAAGCTTTGATGATTTAAATATTACAGCTATTGCAACATTTCATGATGCTTATGAATCATGCGGTTATATTTTTGAGGAGTTTGGTAAGAAAATTGTTTATATTACGGATACAGGCTATGTTCATCATGACTTAGAGGAAATTATAAGTGATGCTGATGCATATATTATGGAAACAAATCATGATCCTCAAATTTTAATGGCTTCATCAAGACCATATCCTCTTAAAATGCGAATATTATCTGATCATGGCCATATGTCGAATGAGGATGCTTTCATTCTCTTAACGCATGTGCTTAGTAAAAAAACAAAATATGTATTTTGTGCCCATATTTCTGAAGAATGTAATTTAACAGAAATAATTAATTATACTAAGGATTTAGTTTATAAAAAATTAGAGTTTGAATCAAATGCAGAATATATAATAACATCGCAAATACAGTCAAAGGTTTATGAAATATGAAAATAACAATCATTAGTGTAGGCTCTATAAAAGAAAAATACTTGAAGGATGCTATAGCCGAATATAAAAAAAGAATATCCAAATATTCTTTGGTTGAGGAAATAACAGTTGCTGATGAGCCAATAAAGGAAAAATCGTCAGAATTTCAAAATGAAGAGATTAAAGAAAAAGAAGCTCAAAGGATAATAGCGAAAATTCCTGCAAAATCATATAAAATTGCTTTGAATTTAAAAGGAGAAATGCTTTCAAGTGAGGAACTTGCTATGAAAATTAATCGGGTTGCAACCTATCATTCATCGCATATTACGTTTATTATAGGTGGTTCTTTAGGCCTTGGAGTGAGTGTTTTGAAGCTTATGGATTATCATTTATGCTTTTCAAAAATGACTTTTCCTCATCAGCTTATGAAGGTTATTTTGCTTGAGCAGATATATCGTTCTTTTAAAATTTTGAATCATGAAACATACCATAAATAGTACTAAAAAAAGTTTGAAATCGTTTTCAAGCTTTTTTCTTCTTTTTAGCTATTTTTGTATTGTTTGGTTTGACTAATAAATGAAATAATGATAAAATATTAAATGAGGAAAATTTCGTCCAGTATTGGACAATTTTGGAGGTTATTATAGTGGAAATTTTAAGTAGTAAAATTGTAAATAAGCCAAATCGCCCTATTAAGGTTATGCAATTTGGAGAAGGAAATTTTTTAAGAGCATTCGTTGATTGGATTTTACAAAAAATGAACAATGCTAAGGTTTTTGATGGCGGCGTTGTAGTTGTACAGCCAATGCCTTTTGGTCGCGTTGAAAATCTTAAGGAGCAAGACGGTCTTTATACTCTTTATTTACAAGGTTTACAAAATGGTAAGGCAGAAAGAGTTCATGAGGTAATTGATGTTCTAGAGGACTATCTTAACCCATTTACTGATTATGCTAAATATCTTGATTATGCAAAGAGCACAGATCTAGAATTTATTATTAGCAACACTACTGAGGCTGGAATCGCTTTTGATCCAACTGATACTGATTTTAGTGTTACACCAAAGAGCTATCCTGGAAAGTTACTTGCTTTCTTAAAAGCACGTTATGATTATTTTAATGGTGATTTAACAAAAGGATTAGAAATTATTCCATGCGAGTTAATTGACTATAATGGAGATACCTTAAAACAAGTTTTAGTAGAACTTGCAAATAATAACAAGATGGATCAAAAGTTCATTGAGTGGATTACTAAGGCAAATCGTTTTTATAATACACTTGTTGATAGAATCGTACCTGGCTATCCACGCAATGAGGACAAGAAGCTTTGGGAAGATTTAGGTTATATCGACAATAATATGGTTGTTGGTGAAATTTTCCATTTATGGGTTATTGATGGACCTAAGGGCTTAGAGGAAAAATTACCAGCACCTAAGGCTGGATTAAATGTTTTATTTGTTGATTCAATTAAGCCTTATAAGGAAAGAAAAGTTAAAATTTTAAATGGTTCTCATACTTGTCTTGTTCCAGTAAGCTATTTATCAGGAATTGATACTGTACGTGAGACAATTGAGGATGCTCAGCTTGGTAAGTTTGTTAAGGAATTCATTTTTGATGAGGTTGTTCCAACAATCAATATTCCACAAGATCAAATGATTTCTTATGCAAATAGTGTTTTAGAGCGTTATTCAAATCCATTTGTTCGCCATGAGTTAATGAGCATTGCCTTAAACTCTGTAACTAAATATAAGACAAGAATTTTACCAACTGTTTTACAAAATATTAATGACTTAAAGAAAATGCCAATATACTCACTCACAATAAAAGGA